>JBFMAS010000403.1:0-13608 GCA_040755575.1 Thermodesulfobacteriota bacterium | reverse complement strand
GCCACGCCATGCCGGGCAGGATCATGCGCCGCAGCCCGATGTCGTCAGCGAGCCGGCCCGCCCAGAGCCGCGTCAGGATCGCCATCGAGGTGTACGACAGGAAGAAAATCGAGACCGGACCGAGCCGCGCGTCGACGGCGAACGTCGGCACGAAGGTCATCACGGCGCCGAAGGCGACGCCGCAGCAGCCGGTCGCGGCGAGGCTCACGACCAGGTCGCGCGGCATCGAGAGGTGGGCGCCGTCTGCGGCCGCGGGCAGATCGGGCTCGGGCAGCGTCCAGGCGAGCACGAGGCCGACGAGCGAGAACGCCGCGGCCACCGCGAACAGCACGTGGAAGCCCGCCAGGTGGATCAACTGCTCGCCGAGCGTCGGTGCGAGCGCGTGCGTGGTGAGCGTCGAGACGCCGAACAGGCCGAGCGCGGTCGCGCGCCGCTCGGGCGGCGCGAAGGCGGCCGCCAGCGTCGACGCGGCGTTGAAGCCGGCGGCGAACGCGAGACCCTGCAGCCCGCGCAGCACGAACAGCCACGGCCCGAGCTCGCGCACGAAGGCGAACGCGAGCGACACCGCGGCCATGAGGATCAGGCCGCTCCGCAGGAACAGGCGGCAGCCGACGCGGTCGATGAGCGCGCCGACCAGGAAGACGCCGAGCAGCCCCGAGATGCCGGCCGTCCCCATGACGAAGCCGACGGTGCGGTCCGAGCCGCCGAGCGCACGCACGTGGAGCGGCAGCAGGAAGAAGGACGCGAACGTCATGAAGAAGCAGAAGTTCGCAGCGGTCAGGCGCAGGAAGCGGCCGGACAGGACGCGGGCGCGCACGGGCTGCGCGGGGATCGACGGCATGCGGCATCTGTCGCCGTTCCGCGGCCCGGACGCAAAGCGGATCCGTACTCGTAATGGGTGGCTCCGCGTGGAGCGAGGGCGGCGCCGCCGCTCGTCGTTACAGCGTCTTCATGAACGCGACCAGGTCGTCCTTCTCCTGCTGGTCGAGCTGCACTCCGAGGACGAGGTTGAAGAACTCGACCGTGTCGGCGAGCGTCAGCAGGCGGTCGTCGTGCAGGTAGGGCGGCGACTCCTTGATGCCGCGCAGCGGGAAGGTCTTGATCGGACCGTCCGCCGCGGCCGCGCGGCCGTTGATCATGCGCGCCGTGTAGAAGCGCTCGGTCTGCAGGTTGTGCATCAGGTTGTCGGTGTAGAAGGGCGGGATGTGGCAGGTGGCGCACTGGCCCTTGCCGAAGAAGAGCTCCTCGCCGCGCAGCTCCTGCTCGGTCGCGCGCTCCCGCACCAGCCGGCCGAAGACGTCGAGCTTCGGCGCCGGCGGGAAGTCGAGCAGCTCCTGGAACTCGCCCATGTCGTGCACCTGGCTGCCGCGCTCGAGGACGTTCAGGCCCTTCTTCGTCGCGACCACCGGATCGCCGTCGAAGTACGCGGCCCGCTGCTCGAACTCGGTGAAGTCCTCGACCGTCTTCAGCGCGCGCTGCGAGCCGAACAGCCGCTGGACGTTCACCCCGCGCAGCGACGGCGTGTCGATGCGGTGGCGGAAGTGCTGCGGCCGGATGTCGCCCACCAGGTGCGTCGACGCGTTGGTGTGGCCGTTCGCGTGGCAGTCGAAGCAGGCGACGCCGAGGTGGGGGTCGGCGGAGCGACGGTCGTCGGTGGCGTTGAACTGCTGCTGCGGGAACGGCGTCGTCAAGAGCCGCAGCCCTTCGAGCTGCTTCGGCGTCAGGACGCCGTCGAACAGCCGGAAGAAGTTCTTGTTGGTGACGAGCTCGCCCTGCGACACGTCGCCGAGGTCGGGGCGCGTCGTCAGGAAGATCGCCGGCGGGAACTCCGGCAGCAGGTGGTCGGGCAGGTCGTACGCCAGGTCGAAGCGCGTCAGGTCGCGGTTCTCCTGCCGCTTGATCTCGTCGATCTGCATCTGCGGGAAGAGCATGCCGCCCTCCGGGTGGTTCGGGTGCGGCAGCGGGAAGAAGCCCGGCGGGAAGACGTCGCGCTGGCGGACGTCGTCCGGCGTCATCGCGGCGAGCTGATCCCAGGTGACGCCGCGCGGTAGCTTGACGCGGACGCCTTCCTGGATCGGCTTGCCGCGCGTCATCTTGGCGTCGGCCGAGGGCTTGTCGGAGAGGTCGTAGCGGCTCTCGAGGAGCTGCTGGTGGCGCCGCATCACCTCGTCCTTCGCGGCGCTCATCTCCTTCATCACGGCGTCGAAGTCGATCTCCTGCGCGACCGGGATGTAGCTCGTCTCCCCGCGCTGGGCGATGTCGGCCTTCTGCAGCTCGTCGCTGATCCGCATCGCGGTGCCGAGGTCCTCCTTCGGCAGCGCCTGCTGTCCCTGCTGACGGGGAGCCGGCCTGCGTTGCTGCTCGTCCTGCGCGCGCACGCGTTGCGGCGAGGCGAGTCCGATGACCAGTGCGGCGGCCGCGAGCGCGGCGAGCGGTACACCCAGCTTCATGTGCGTTCTCCTCGGTCGAGCGCGAGGGGCCGCGCTGCTTCACTGTGTCGCGCACCCGGCGCAGGCGCAATGGCCTCCGCTGGCGCAGCGCGGCGGTCAAGCGCCCGACGAGCCGGGCCGATACGGCGTCAGGAGCCGTTCGTGCGAGCGGCCGGGAGACAGCCATGTCGCAATTCCTCGAGGTCATCGAGTGGCTCGACGAGACCGGCACCGAGATCGTGCACCGGGTGCCCGAGGCCGGCTCCGGCGAGACCAAGCTCGGCGCGCAGCTCGTCGTACGCGACAGCCAGGCGGCGATCTTCTTCAAGAGCGGCCGCGGCCTCGACGTCTTCGGCCCCGGGCGCCACACGCTGTCGACGCTCAACCTGCCGATCCTGACCAAGGTCCTGTCGCTGCCCTGGGGCTTCACCAGCCCGTTCCGCGCCGAGGTCTACTTCGTCAATCTCAAGGTTTTTACGAATCTGCGCTGGGGGACGAAGGATCCGGTCGCGTTCAAGGACCGCGAGCTCGGGCTCGTGCGGCTGCGCGCCTTCGGCGCCTTCACCATGCGCGTCGTCGAGCCGCTGCTCTTCGTCAACAGCCTGGTCGGGACGCAGGGCGTGTTCTCGACCGCGGACATCGAGGACTACCTGCGCGAGGTCATCGTCTCGCGCCTGAACGACTACCTCGGCGAGCACGTCGACAGCGTGCTCGACCTGCCACGGCAGTACGACGAGATGGGCACCGCGGTGCGCGCGCGGCTCGAGGCCGACTTCGCCAAGTACGGCATCGCGCTGGTCGACTTCCTGATCGGCCGCATCACGCCGCCCGAGGAGGTGCAGCGCATGATCGACGGCCGCACCGGCATGGCGGCGGTCGGTGACCTCGACGCGTACCTCAAGTTCCGCGCCGCGAACGCGCTCGGCAGCGGCGGCGGCGGTGGCGGCGGCGCCGGCGGCACGACCGGCGGCGTGAACGGCGGCGGCGCGGGCGGCGGCGGGCTCGGCGGGGACGCCGCGAGCGCGATGGAGATCGGCCTCGGCGCCGGGCTCGGCATGCTGCTGCCCGGCATGGTGCTGCGCTCGCTGCGCGGCGAGCCGATCACGTCGTCGGCGATGCTCGAGCGCGAGGGCCTGCACTGTCCCGAGTGTCACGCGGCCGTGTCGCCCGACTGCCGCTTCTGCCCGCACTGCGGCCACCAGATGGTGGTGGCGAGGAAGTGCCCGCGCTGCGACAAGAACGTCACCGCGCAGGCGAACTTCTGCCCGTCGTGCGGCGTCGACCTCGGCCGCAAGCTCGCGTGCGCGGCGTGCGCGACGCCGCTGCCGCCCGGCACGCGCTTCTGCTTCCACTGCGGCGAGAAGGTCGCCGAGCCGAGCCCGCCGCAGACGCCGTGACGCTCGCCGCGACGCCGCCCGCCGGCGCGCACGCGTCGCACGTCGTCGCGACGAGCTGCCCGCGCTGCGCGGCGCCGCTCGATTTCGCCGAGGCGAGCAACGCCGTGCGCTGCTCGCACTGCGCGGTCGTCCTGCTGGTCACCGGACGGCGCCGCGTGCTGAGCTACACGATCGCGCCGCGCGTCACGCGCAGCGAGGCGCGCTCGGTGGTCGGCTTCACACGTCCGGCGCGCGGAGCGCCGCGGCTGGGCGAGCCGCGCCTGCTGCTCGTGCCATACTACCGGCTCGTCGCCGAGGAGGTCTTCTGGCAGCGGAAGAGGATCGCCGCGCCACGCCGCCCGCCGCTCGAGGATCTCGACCACCTCGGCGAGAGCCTGCTCGGCCTTCCATCCGCCGTGCCGGGCAGAAGCGACGAGCGCGAGGAGATCGCGCTGGTCGGCCGTCGCATCGAGCGCAGCTTCCTCGCCTGCGACACGAGCGGCCTCGCCACCTGGTCTCTCGGCGTCCGGCCGGGCGTGCTCCGCCTCGAGCTCTTCCGGCGCGACGCGCTCGACGAGCGCGCGACGGTGCTGCCGCCGACCGTCGCCGCCGACGCGGCGCTCGCGCGGGCGCTGTCGCCGCTGCCCGAGGTGCAGCTCGTGCACCGCGACGTCCTGCGCGCGACGCTGTCGCTGATCTACTTCCCGCTCTGGGTCGCCGAGACGCGCCCCGCACCCGCACGTCGCGCGACCGTGGTCGACGCCGTTTCCGGCTCGCTGGTCGCGCGCGACGCCGACGCCGCCGGGCTCGCGTGCCGCGACGCGCCGGCCGCGCTCGACCGCGTGATCGGCTTCCGCCCGCTCACCTGCCCGAACTGCGGCTGGGACCTGCCGCTGCGCCCGGACGACGTGGTCTTCCACTGCACGTCGTGCGAGCGCTCGTGGGAGCTCGTCGGCGAGGATCTCGAGCCGGTCGCGAGCATCGCCGTCGCGCCACCGCCCGCGCCCGCGCGGCGCGCCGCCCCGGACCGTCGCGTCGTGCACCACCTGCCGGTGTGGGAGGTGACGGCCGACGGCCGCCGCGTGGCCCGCCGCATCGGCCCGGCGGGCGTCCCGCAGCGCCTCTACGCGCCGGCGTTCCGCTGGCGTGCGCTGAAGGCGCTCTGCGACCTCGGTGCGCGCCTCTCGCGCCGGGCACCGGACGTCGCGGGCGAGCGAGCGGGAGCGAGCGCGCTCGTCGGCTGCTCGCTCGACCGTGCGGACGCGGTGACGCTCGCGCGCCTGATCGCCCTGCGCATCGTGACGCCGCACGAGGTGCGCGCGTCGCGACGCGACGATCTGCCGGCGGTGGAGCTCCTCGCGCCGCGGCTCCGTCTGCTGTGGCTGCCGTTCGCGGGCGACGCCTACTCGGTGCGCGAGCCGTTCACGGGCTGGGCGCTGCCGCGCAGGTCGGTCGAGGAGCTGGTGCGCGGGGAGTAGCGCGCCCGGCGTGTTGGGTTTCGCCCACCCGGGCCGTCAATCCTCTGCCTGATCCGGGGCTCTCTATCTCGCGTACAGGAGGCGAATGTGGCGCGTTCGTTGACGCGATCCTCCGTTCTCGCGGCCGTTCTGCTCGTGACGGCTCGCCCGGCGGTAGAGGCCGCTCCGCCCATGGAGATCACGGCGTGCGGGACGCTGGTCCCCGCCGGCGCGAGGGCGGTCCTCGCGGCCGATCTCCAGTGCACGAGCGAATTCTCGAGCGTCGTGCTGGACAACGGTGCGCGACTCGACCTGAACGGCCACCGCGTCTCGGGCGCGCAGAGCGGCATCGAGGTGCGACACTTCAACGCCGACGGGTCGCGCTGCCAGTCGTGCCGCTGGACGATACGCGGACCCGGCGTGGTCTCGGACACGCACTACATCCCGATCGGCGGCACGCTGAACAACAGCTGCATCAAGACTTGGGGGCGCGGCGTTCTGAGGATCGCGGACGTGACCCTGCGCAACTGCGAAGGGGGAGGGATCTCCGGTGGGACCGCCCACGTACGTGCGACTCGCGTGACGATCGAGAGCACCCGAGGCGGCGGGATTGCTGCGCGGGCCGTGACCGCCAGGCACGTTGTGATCCACGACGTCCGCTTCCTCGGCATCGATGCCGAAACGTCGGTCGCAGCGCACGACCTCGAGGTGCGCCGCGTCAGCCGCCACGGCGACGAGGACGGCTACGGCATCCGGGCCGCCGAGGTCCGCGGCGTGGACGTCCGGGTCGGCGACAACCAGGGTGACGGAATCCGCGCCTCCGCTCGCGCGAGCCTCGTCAGGCTGACCGCGACGGGAAATGCGGGCTACGGCGTCGCCGCCAGAGGCTTCCTGAGCCTCCATGCGTCGACCGTCACCGGCAACGGTACGAGCGGCGCGGGCGTCGACGTCGCGAGCGACCGCGAGCCGCTTGTCCGCCGGTCTTCCTGCGGACTCAGCGCCCACGTCGACGACCCCACCAGCAGCTGGGGCGTGTGCAGCGCCGATTGAGCACCGCCCGAGCCGGGCGACCCGCTACCCGACGTCCCTGAACCGCGCGTCGCGCTTCTCGAGGTTCGCCTGCACCGCCTCGATCTGGTTCGGCGAGCCGATCAGCGAGCGCTGCAGCGATTCCTCGAGCTCGAAGCCCTCGGCGCGCGTCCCGACCCAGCTCTCGTGGAAGAGCTTCTTCGCGGCGCGGATCGCGTCGGGGGACTTGGCGGCGATCTCGCGGGCCATGTCGAGCGCGCTCTCGCGCGGCGTCGCCGTCGTGCGCGTCGCGAGGCCGAGCTCGACCGCCTCCGCGCCGCTCACGATGCGGCCGGTGAAGGTCAGCTCCTTCGCGACGTCGAGGCGGACCAGGTGGCGCAGCGTCTGGCTGCCGCTCATGTCGGGGATCAGGCCCCACTTGATCTCCATCACCGACATGCGCGCGTCGGGCGCGACCAGGCGGACGTCGGCGCCGAGCGCGATCTGCAGGCCGCCGCCGAAGGCGACGCCGTGCACCGCGGCGATCACCGGCACCGGCAGCTCCGTCCAGACGTAGGCCGCGGACTGGGCGAAGTTCGCGGGCGAGCCGTCGTTGCGCTCGAGCAGCGCCGGACCCGGGCGCGGACCGCCGGCCATGCTCATGAAGCTCGCGAAGTCGAGGCCGGCGCAGAAGCCGCGGCCCTCGCCGGACAGCACCACCGCGCGCACCTTGCGGTCGCGCGCGAGCGCGCGCCCGGTCTCGACCAGCGCCTCGAACATCGCCTGGTCGAGCGCGTTCAGCTTGTCGGGACGGTTCATCCGGACGTCGGCCACGCCGCCGTCGATCGCCACGGTCACCCTGTCGGACATCGCTCGCTCCTCGTGCTGTCGCTGGAAGGGACGGCGCCGCGCGGGCGCCGGAGCGCGACTCTGCCATGCGCGGCACGCTCGTTCCATCCTCGCCGAGCGCGCGCTAAGCAGCAGCCGGAGCCCCGCGTCCGACGGAGGATGCGATGCAAGACCACGACGAGGTGTGCCGCGTGAGCGACGTCGAGAACGAATCAGGCTGTGCCGTCGACTGGAGCTGGCTCGAGGGCTGGACGGTCGAGTCCGCGGCGTCGGACCTCCAGCACCTGCGGATCCGCTTCACCAACGGCGAGACGCTGCTCGTGCAGGCCGCGCTGTGGCAGGGCAAGCCGTTCCTCGCCTTCAAGCCGCACGCGGCGCCCGCGCGGGCCGCCCGCGAAGGACCGACGAGCTAGGTAGCCCTCGCTGAATCAGTTCTCGCTCGGCCGCACTACCCGCAGCCGCCCGGGGCGGCGCTTCTGCGGCGTGATGCGCAGCTCGACGTCGTGGTTCAGGCGCATCAGGTGGCGCAGCAGGCGGAAGATCGACACCTCTTCGAGGCGACCGTTGATGAGGTTCGAGATGCGCGCCTGGCCGACGCCGAGCGCCTTGGCCGCACCGACGCGTGACAGGCGCTTCGCCTCGATCACCCGCACGATCTCCTCGGCGAGCGCGGCCTTGATCGCGTCCGCGTCGCGCGACGCGGAGCTCGTGGCGAGGCTCGAGGACGCGGAGCCGTTGCGGTCGCCCTTTTCCGTGCGCGCCACGGCGGCGCTTATGAAGCATCGGGCCGCCTTCGTCAAACACGCCGTCGCGGCGCCGGCGGGGTCAGTTGAGCTCGTCGAGCGTCATCGAGAAGCTCGGCGCGAAGTGCTCGAGGAAGTAGGCCACCTCGGGCTGCGGCAGCGCGCGCACGTCGCGCTCGAGCGCCTGCGCGGCCTTGGCGAAGTCCTCGTTGCCGGCGCGCCGCTCCTCGAGGCACTTGAGGTAGGCGCACAGCTTGTCGGCCGCGTGCACGAGCTCCCACTCGACGCGCTCGCCGTCCGCGGGGAACAGCAGGGCGGAGTACTCCGCGCGCAGCACCTCCGGCAGCATCCCCCACAGCCGCTGCCGGGCGACCTCCTCGATCTCGGCGTGCGCCTGGCGGATCTTCGGGTTGAAGTGCTTGATCGGCGAGACGATGTCGCCGGTGATGACCTCGCCCGCGTCGTGGAACAGCGCGAGCGTCGCGATGCGCTCGGGGCTCAGCGTCCCGCCGAAGCGCGCGTTGCGGATCAGCGCCAGGGCGTGCGCGACGAGCGCGACCTGCAGGCTGTGCTCCTGCAGGTTCTCGACGTAGGTGTTGCGCATGAGGCCCCAGCGCTTCACGAAGCGCATCTTCGACAGGTAGGCGAAGAAGTGGCTCATGGCCGGTCTCATACCACGGCGTCCGCCCACGACCGCGGCGGTGCCGTGGCCGATGCGCTGGCGGGGCGCGCCTTCCGGAGCGCCTAAAGTTCCGCGGGCGGCCTGCCGATGTCACCATATATGGAGCTGTCCGGGCGCTGCGCCCGGTCGCTCGCGCTGGCGGGCGGGCTGCTGCCGGTCGGCGTGGCGAAGGGCGCGATCGCGGGCGAGAGCGCGATGGCGGGCGCCGACGCCGGCCTGGTGCCGGTCGCGGTCGCCCTGGCGGCCCTGCTCGCGGGCGCCTGCCTCGGCCTGGTCGCGCTGCTCGGCCGCCAGCACCGCCGGCTGCGTCACCTCGAGCGCGAGCGCCAGAGCGTCGCGTCGCTCGGCGCGTTCCACGCCTCGCTCCTCGCGCAGGTCAACACCGCCGTCGTCGCCACCGACCTCGAGCACGTCATCACCTACTGGAACCCGTGCGCGGAGGCGCTCTACCAGTGGCGCGCGGACGAGGTCGTCGGGCGGAAGAGCCCCGACCTCGGCTTCCTGCAGATCGACGACGGGCTCGCCGGCACGATCTGGCAGAGCCTGCAGGACGCCGGAAGCTGGGCGGGAGAGATGCTGACCCGGCGGCGCGACGGCAGCGCGTTCACCGTGCTCTGCACGATCGCGTCGCTGCGCGACGCGGGCGGGCGCGTTATCGGCCACGTCGCGGTGCTCAACGACGTGAGCCAGCGCCGTGCCGCCGAGGAGAGCCTGCGGCGCAGCGAGCGCCGCTACCGCGAGCTCGTCGAGACCTCGCACGACCTGATCTGGTCGATCGACGCGGACGGACGGCTCTCGTTCGTCAACCGCGACGCGGCACAGCGCATGTTCGGCTTCGCGCCCGAGCAGATCGAGGGTCGCCACTTCACGGAGCTGATCCCGCTCGACCACGTGCAGGGCGACGTCGAGGCTTTCCGTCGCGCGCGCGCGGGCGAGCCGCGCTTCCAGTTCGAGATCGCCTACCGGCGGGCCGACGGCCGCCGCGTCCACCTCGACGTGACCGGCGTCACCGTGTGCGACGAGCAGGGCCGCCTGGTCCGCTCGACCGGCACCGCGGCGGACGTCACCGAGCGCAAGCTGCAGGAGGGGGAGCGGGTGCGCTACACGAAGCAGCTCCAGGAGCTCGCCCGCACGGCGGTGCTGGTCACCTCCGAGCTGTCGAGCGACGCGCTGCTGCGCATCGTCGCCGAGCGCGCGCGCATCATCATCGGTGCGCGGCGCGCGTTCGCCGGCGCGCAGGTCGGCCGCTCCGACACGGCGCTGTTCGCCGCCGCGCCCGCGTCGGAGGCGGAGACGCGCGCCGGGATGCGCGAGTTCGTCATTCGCGGCGCGCCGTCGGCGCAGCAGTCGTTCGCGCCGACGGGCTGCCTGGTGAGCGCGCTCACGCGGCGCGACGGCAGCGCCATGGGCAGCATCGTCGTCGAGGACAAGCTCGAGGGCGAGTTCAGCGCGAGCGACCAGTCGATCCTCGCGCAGCTCGCGAGCCTCGCCTCGGTCGCGATCGTCAACGCGGAGCTGTTCGACGAGATCCAGCGTGCGTCGGCGCGGCTCGAGGAGCGCGTCGCCGAGCGCACGGCCGAGCTGCGGGAGGTGAACGCGGGCCTCGAGGCGTTCGCCTACACGGTGTCGCACGACCTGCGGGCGCCGCTGAACGCGATGCGCGGCTTCGCCGACGTGCTGGTCGACGAGTTCGCGCAGCAGCTCGACCCGGCGGGGCGGCGGCACCTCGAGATGATCGTCAAGGCGGCCGACCGCATGGAGAAGCTGATCGCCGACCTGCTCGAGTTCTGCCGCATCGGCGGCAACGACCTGCCGCGCGAGCCGCTCGACCTGAACGCGGCCGTCCGGGCGGCGGTGCTGCAGGTCGAGCCGGTGCTGCGCCGCCAGCGTGCGCGCATCACGGTCACCGGGCCGTCGCTGATCGTGTCCGCCCACCGCGGCAGCCTCGTGCAGTCGGTTGCGAACCTGCTGCTGAACGCGGTCAAGTTCGTCGCCGCGGAGACGATCCCGCGGGTGCGCGTCGAGCTCGCGCCCGGCGACGGCGTGGCGCGCCTCTGGGTGCGCGACAACGGCATCGGGATCCCGGAGGAGGACCGCGAGCGCATCTTCGACCCCTTCGAGCGCCTGCACGGCCGCGACGCCTACCCGGGCACCGGGCTCGGCCTCGCCATCGTCCGCCGGGCGGTGGCCCGCATGGCGGGACGCGTCGGCGTCGAGTCGAGGCCCGGCGAGGGCAGCTCCTTCTGGATCGACGTGCCGCTCGCACCCGAGGGCGCGCTTCCGGCGGGGGGCGGGCGCGCCCGCCGGCGGAGGCGCTCTGCCGAGCCGGTCGCTGCGCCCGCCGGGCCGGCGCCCGCCGCTGCTGCGCCGGCGACACCGGCCTACGCCGGGCGCTGAAGCCGCAGACCTACGCGCCGAGCAGCTCGCGCAGGTACGCGTTCAGGAACAGCCCGTCCGGGTCGAGCCGGCTGCGCAGCGCGAGAAACGCCTCCCACCTTGGGTAGAGCGAGGCCAGGCGGGACGCCGTGAGCGTGTGGATCTTGCCCCAGTGCGGCCGGCCGCCGTGCTCGTGGAAGATCGGCTCCACGTCGGCGAAGAACTCGTCGCACGGCAGCGCGGCGTCCTGGTGCAGCGAGATCGCGACGCTGTCGCGCGCGTGGGCCGGGCTCAGCCAGCCGTCGTCGGCGGCGAGCGTCCGGTACTCGACGGGCCAGAGGACGTCCGGATGGCGCTCGCGCATGCGCGAGCGCACGGCGCGGAAGCAGGCGGGACCCGCCGCCGCCGGCACCGCGTACTCCATCTCGTTGAAGCGCAGGTCGCGCACGGTCGGAAAGACGCGGTAGCTCCAGTCGATGCGCTCGCCCTTGCGGCCCTCGAGCGGGTCGGCCGGCGCGTCGGTCGGGTCGAGGGCCTTCATCTCGGCGTGGTCCCGGTGCGGGTACCAGAAGAACTCGAAGTGCCGGTGGCCGCTGACGTGCTGCGGGAGCCCGTCCAGGCACTCGTCGATGCCGACCTTCCAGATCCGCTCGTGCAGCCGGTAGGCCGGGACGAGCTGCAGGCGCGCGGCCGTCACGACGCCCAGCACGCCCAGCGAAACCCGCGCCGCGGCGAGCGTGTCGGCGTCGCGCTCGGCGTCGATCTCCAGCGTCTCGCCGGCGGCGGTCACGAGCCGCAGGCCGACGAGCTGCGACGAGATGCTGCCGAGCGTCGCACCGGTGCCGTGCGTCCCCGTGGCGAGCGCACCTGCCAGCGCCTGCACGTCGACGTCGCCCTGGTTCGCGAGCGCGAGGCCGACGGCACGCAGCGGCTCGCCGAGCGAGGCGAGCTTCGAGCCGGCGCGGATCGTCGCCCGGGACGACGCGCGGTCGACCGATTCGATTCCGTGCAGCGAGTCGAGCGCAAGCAGCACCCCGTCGCTCGCGACGAGCGGCGTGAAGGAATGTCCGCTGCCCGCGACGCGCACGACGCGTCCCGCGCGCGCCGCGCTTCGCACCGCGTCGGCGACCTCGCCTTCGCTCGCCGGCCACACGCGCAGCGTCGGCGCGCAGCGCACGCGGCCCGACCAACTTATCCACAGGTCCGACACGTCTCGTCGCCGTTCTCTCTCGCGCTTCACATTTTCGCAAACTTTCTCGTGCGTCGCGTTCGGTTTTTGTGATAAAGCGGCGTCCGCATCGGTAGGGCGTCAAGCGAAGGCCGTTCGTCGCACGAGGGGCGTGACGACGCGGCCGGCCGAGCGAACCTGCCGAGCGTCGACGATGACGGGCGCGGGGACGCGTCGACGAAGGGGGGTGAGCTGCGGGCAGAGGTCGAACGCGAACGATTCTCTCCTGGGACGCGAAGTACACGGAAGGTTCTGAATTCTTGTCGTACGCACCGATCGGAGGGCGTGCGAACCGAAGCCTGCTCGCCGCCTGCGGCGTCGCAATGGAGTGCGAAAGGAGAGCTCCACGATGTTCAGGAACGCTCGCGGTACCGTCTTCCTACTTTCGTTTCTTTCCCTCTCTTTCCTCGCAGCACCCGCCGCGCGGGCCGTCCAGACGGGTGGTTCGATCTCCCTGTTCCCGACGGACTGGGGACTTCTGAAGACCGGCGACGTGATCGACGTCGTCATCGCCGTCAACAACACGAGCACCGATACGCCGGCCTCGGACTTCCCGGGCGACGGGGTCGACCCCGTGTCGGCGAAGCTGTCCGGTGCCATCACGGTGCTGCTCGCCTGCGCCGATCCGGAGTGCACGACCCAGGTGGCCGGCAAGCTGAAGTTTGTGCCTGTCGGGCCGAGCGGCTGCGTCGCCAAGGCGAATGCCACCGAGTCGTGCGATGCCGCGGGCGCCGACGCCGTCATCGTCTCGCTGAAGCCGTCCGGCATCACGATACCCGGCGAAGGCAGCGTCGACGTGGCGACGATCCGCATCGAGGTGATCGACGACGAAGGGCTCACGCGTCTCGGTTTGAAGGGGATGTCCGATCCGGCGGCGCTCAAGGCGTGCTCGACCAGCGAGCCGAACGTCTGCGCCGAGTGCGACGCGACGGGCTGCACGACGCTCGCCTTCAACCCGCAGCCGAGGATCATCGCGTGCCCGCACGCGTGTCCCGAGCGGATCATCTTCCGCGGCGACGCATCGACGCCGGACTTCTTCGAGTTCCACGCGCTGATCGAGCCCGGGCTGATCAACCCGCCCAACGAGACCTTCACGCTGTCGCTCGGCAACGCGCTGTTCGACCCGATGTTCAGCTTCACGCTGCCGCCGGGCAGCTTCACCGCGCAGGGCAAGACCTTCACCTTCCGTGACAACGGCGCGCGCCAGACGGGCGGCATCGCCTTCGTCAAGATCGCGGAGCGCGTCGGTGCCCCGGGCTTCTACAAGATCGACATCCAGGCGTTCGACGCCGGTCTCGAGAGCGAGGCGACGCTGCCCGACATGACGGTGCGCTTCGCGATCGGCAACGACCCCTTCGAGACGACCAACGTCTGGATCCAGAAGCCGAACGGCTGGCTGCTGAACCTACCGGAGCCTCTGCCGTAGCGGCGTGGGGGGCGGGGCGGGGGCGGCGTACCCT
>JBFMAS010000402.1:0-5316 GCA_040755575.1 Thermodesulfobacteriota bacterium | reverse complement strand
CTCGGGTCACGCGCTTCTGCGTGCAGGCGGACGAGCACCGCGAGCGCCTGCTCGCGCTCGGCGTCGCACCGGCGCGAGTCGTCGTCACGGGCTCGCTCAAGGGCGACGGCCGCATGGCCGAGCCGCCCGCCTTCCTGGCGCCGCTCGCCGCGCTCGGCCGTCCGGTCGTGATCGCGGCCTCGACGCACGCCGGCGAGGACGAGGCGGTCGCGGCCGCGCTGCACGAGCTGTGCGGCCGGCCCGACCGGCCGCTGTGGATCGTCGCGCCCCGTCATCCCGAGCGCTTCGCCCCGGTCGCGACGCTGCTCGCGCAGCGCGGCGCGCACGTCGTGCTGCGCTCGCGCCTGCCGGCGGAGGCCGGCGCCGCGCTCGCCTCGCTCGAGGGCGCCGACGTCCTGCTGCTCGACACGCTCGGCGAGCTCGCCGGCTGCTACCACGCGGCGACCGTCGCCTTCGTCGGCGGCACGCTGGTGCCCGTGGGTGGTCACAACCTGCTCGAGGCGGCGCGCTGCGGCGTGCCGATCGTCGTCGGCCCGCACGTGGACACGGTCCGCGAGCTCGCCGAGCGGCTCGTCGCGGCCGGCGCGGCGGTGGTGGTGGCCGACGCGGGCGCGCTCGGCGGTGCGCTCGCGACCTTCCTCGATCCCGAGCGGCGCGCGCCGGCGAGCGTCGCGGCGCAGGCGGTCGCGACGGAGCAGTGCGGCAGCCTGCCGGCGACGTGGACGGCGATCGAGACGGTCCTGCGCGAGCGCGGCGCCGGCGCGCGCGACGAGCGCGTCGCACGGGCGGAAGCAGGGTGCCGGTGAACGTCGGGCTCGTCGCGCAGGAGGACATCGTCCGCACGTGGCAGCACGGTGGACCGTCGCGCTACGCGCTCGGCCCGCTCGCGTGGGGCTACCGCCTCGGCGTCGGCGTGCGGCGGCTCGCCTTCCGCGCTGGCCTTCTCCGCCAGCATCGCGTGGCGGTGCCGGTGCTGAGCCTCGGCAACCTGACGGTCGGCGGCACCGGCAAGACGCCGGCCGCGCTGTGGCTCGCCGAGTGGCTGCGTACGCAGGGCGAGCGGCCGGCGATCGTGACGCGCGGCTACGGCGGGCACCTGCAGGGACGCATCTTGACCGTCGGTCGCGACGGTCGGGCGCTCTACGACGCGCGCGAGATCGGCGACGAGGGAGTGCTGCTCGCGGAGCGCTTCGCGGGACCGGTCGTGTGCGGTGCCGACCGGGTCGCGGCCGCAAGGGTCGCGATCGACGAGCACCACGCGACCGTGCTGATCCTCGACGACGGCTTCCAGCACTGGCGCCTCGCGCGCGACCTCGACGTGCTGCTGGTCGACGGCCGGATGGGCTTCGGCAACGGCGCGCTGCTGCCCGCGGGTCCCCTCCGGGAGCCTCTCGGCGCGCTGCGTCGTGCCGACGCGATCGTCATCACCAAGGCGATGCCCGGCTCGCGCGTCGCCGAGACGCTGGTGCGCTTCGCGCCCGCGGTGCCGACCTTCGCGGCGGAGCTCAAGCCCCGCTCGCTGATGGTGAGCGAGGACGGCGTGCTGCTCGCGCGTCCGCTCGGCGACCTGGTCGGGCGCAAGGTCGTGACCGTCTCGGCGATCGCGCAGCCGCAGTCGTTCTACGAGCTGCTCGGCCAGCTCGAGGTGCGCCCGGTGGAGGTGCTCGAGTTCCCCGACCACCACCAGTACACCCAGGCCGACTGGCAGCGCATCACCCAGGCGGCGCACCGCGCCGACCTGGTGGTGTGCACCGAGAAGGACATCGTCAAGCTGCGGCGATTCCCGTTCGCCCGCGGCGGCCTCGCCGCCCTGCGCGTCGACTTCGCGCTGCGCGGGCGCGACGAGGAGCGCTTCGCCGAGCTCGTCCGGGCGCGCCTGGCCGCGTCTTCGCGGCTGCGCACGGACGGTCAGGATGCTAGGAGCGTCGGCCAGTGAAGCACGGCTCCGCTCGCGGGCGGCGTGATCTCGCCGACGGCTGAGCCGAGGCGGCCATCCTCCGGAGGACAGCTTGCACGTACTGGTGACCGGCGTCGCAGGATTCATCGGCTCCAACGTGGCCGACGCGCTGATCGCGCGCGGCGACTCGGTGCGCGGTGTCGACTCGTTCCTCGACTACTACCCGCGCCCCGTGAAGGAGCGGAACCTCGCCGCCCTGCGCCGCTCGAGCCGCTTCGAGTTCCACGAGCAGGACCTGGTGTCGGCCGACGTCGACGCGCTGACGGCAGGGGTCGACGCGGTGCTGCACCTCGCCGCGCAGGCCGGCGTCCGCGCGAGCTGGGGCAAGGACTTCCGCGTCTACTGCGACGCCAACGTGCTCGCGACGCAGCGCCTGCTCGAGGCGTGCGCGCCGCGCAAGCTGCGCTTCGTCTACTCGTCGTCGTCGTCGATCTACGGCGACGCGCCGGATTTCCCCACCGCGGAGAGCACGCTGCCGCGGCCGCTGTCGCCGTACGGCGTGAGCAAGCTCGCGGGCGAGCACCTGTGCCGGCTCTACACGCAGTCCTCGGGCCTGCCGACCATCTCGCTCCGCTACTTCACCGTGTACGGGCCGCGGCAGCGCCCCGACATGGCCTTCCACCGCTTCCTGCGCGCGCAGCTCGCGGGCGAGGAGCTGGTGGTCTACGACGACGGCGCCCAGACGCGCGACTTCACCTTCGTCGCCGACGCGGTGCGGGCGAACCTGCTGGCGCTCGAGCGGGGCACGCCGGGCGCTGCGTACAACATCGGCGGCGGCTCGCGGGTCAGCGTCAATCACGTCCTGAAGATGATCGGCGAGCTGACCGGCCGCGCGCCGCGGGTGCGTCGCGCGGACAAGCAGCGCGGCGACGTGCGGGACACGCACGCGCTGACCGACGCCGCGCGCACCGAGCTCGGCTGGGAGCCGCGGACGTCGTTGCGCGAGGGTCTCGCGGCGGAGCTCGAGTGGCTGCGCGGCGAGGTCGCGGCCGGCTAGGAGGTATTCGGTATGGCGATCAGTCAGGAGCTGCTCGACATCCTGGTCTGTCCCCAGTGCAAGGGCGAGATCCAGCTCACCCCGGCGGGCGACGCGCTGACGTGCGCCGCCTGCCGGCTGCGCTACCGCATCGAGGACGACATCCCCGTGATGCTCGTCGACGAGGCGACCCCCTGGTAGGCGGGCCACGGACGCGCTAGCTCGCCCCCGCCGCCTGCTGCTCGCGCAGACGAGCTTCCTCGGCGACGTGGTCCTCACGACGCCGCTGTGGCGCGCGCTGCGCGACGCCTTTCCCGAGGCCGAGATCTGGTGGTTGACGCGGCCCGACGCGGCGCCGCTGGTCGCACCGCTCGCCGGCCGCGACCGCGTGCTGGTGTTCGACAAGCGCGGCGCGGACGGCGGCCTGTCGGGCCTGCGCGCGGTCGCTGCCCGGCTGCGCGCGCTGCGCTTCGACGCGGCGATCGCGGTGCAGCGCTCGCTGCGCACCGCAGCGACGCTGGCGCTCGCCGCGATCCCGGAGCGCGTCGGCTTCGCCGGCGCGCCGGGCTCACCGCTCTACCAGCACCGCGTCCCGCAGCGCGGCGCGCACGCTCGCGACCGGCTGCTGGCGCTCGCGGAGCCGTTCGGCGTCCGCCCGGTGCCGGCGCCGCTGCCGGCCCTGGAGATCGACCCCGCGGCCGCGAGCGCGGTCGCGACGCGCCTGCAGGCGGCGGGCGTGGCGGACGGCGAGCGCCTGCTGGTGATCGCGCCCGGGTCTGCGTGGGAGACCAAGCGCTGGCCGGCGGAGCGCTTTGCCGAGGCGGCGTGCGCGCTCGTCCCCCAGGACCTGCACCGCGTCGTCGTCGTCGGCACGTCGGCCGACGGGACGCACGCCGCGAGCATCGCGGCCGCGCTCGGGCGCTCGTCTCCGGGGGCTCCCGCGACCCTCGACCTCACGGGCCGCACCTCGACCGCCGAGCTGGTCGCGACGCTCGCGCGCGCGGCGCTCGTGCTCGCGAACGACAGCGCACCGGCCCACGTCGCGGCGGCGCTGCGCCGCCCGGTGGTCGTGCCGTTCGGCCCGACGGTCCCGGCGCAAGGCTTCGCGCCGCTCGGTCCATCGGTGCGGATCGTCGAGCGTGAGCTCTCCTGCCGGCCGTGCTCGCGGCACGGCGACCGCTTCTGCCCGATCGGCACCCACGAGTGCCTCGCCGAGCTGCCGGCGGACGCGGCCGTCGTCGCGGCGCGGGCGCTGCTCGCGGACGCGGAGCCCGGTCGCGCCGCGGCGGCGTCCGAGCGGCGCGAGAGCGTGCTGTCGTGAGCACCGGCGAGCTGGTCGTCGTCCGCTTCGAGGGCGCGGCGGCGCTGCCCGCGGCCCTGCCGTTCGCCGTGCGGCGCGTGGTCGACACCCGCGAGCTCGCGACGCCGGCCGAGGTCGCGGCAGCTGCCGAGACCGAGCACGCGCGCGTGCTCTGGCTGCCGGCGTGGAGCAGGCCCGGCCCACGCACGCTCGAGGCGGTCGCCGCCTGGCTCGAGCGTCCTGGCGGGACGCCACGCGTCGCCCGTGCACGGCTCGAGCTCGCGCACGCGGGCGGCTCGGCGCCGGCGGACCGCCGCGTGGTGCTGTCCGAGCCGGGGGCGGTGGAGCTCGTCGGCGAGCGGGTCGTCGCGGGGTCGCACGCGGCGATCGAGGACCTGGCGGAGCCCTGGACCGTCGCCGTGCCGGAGACGCTGCGCGAGCACCTCGAGCAGGTCGACGTGCAGACCTCGGCCGCCGCGCGGCTGCGCCATGCGGCGCGCGAGCCCGCGCGCTGGCGCTCGCTCACCTGGCTGCCGCTCGCGTTCGCGCTGCGCGCGCTGGCCGGGGCGCGCGGGTCGCGGCGCGAGCTGCTGCCGCACGTCGTCATCGAGGCCTACCGCGAGGTGCTGGTCGCCGCGAAGCTCTGGGAGCTCGCGCACGTCACCGGTCGCGCGTGAGGCTGCCGGCGGAGTTCGCGGTGCCGCGCCCGGGCGTCGCCGTCCGCCGCGGCTACGAGGCGCAGCTCGAGCGCTGGCTCGCCGCGGCGGCCGACGCGCGCGCGGCGTCGGACCAGCATGCCGGGCGCGGCGTCGTCGGCGGCCGCGGCAGCGTCCGCCGGCTCGCGCTCGACGGCGGCGACGAGGCGTACCTGCGCCGCTACGTGCACGGCGGCCTGCTGCGCGGGCTGCTGCGCGACCTCTACTGGCAGCGGCCGCCGCGGCCCTGGTGCGAGCTCGTCGCGACCGAGGCTGCGCGCCGTGCCGGCATCGCCGCGCCGGAGGTGCTCGCCGCGGCGGCCCTGCCGCTCGCGAGGCGTCCCGGGCTGCGCTACCGCGCCCTGCTGGTGACGCGCGCGCTGCCCGG
>JBFMAS010000401.1:0-4982 GCA_040755575.1 Thermodesulfobacteriota bacterium | reverse complement strand
CTCGACTGGATCAACACGAAGGTGTTCGGCGAGTACGCCGACAACGACGGCCAGCCCGACATGCGCGACTCGGCGCAGAACCGCTTCGGCGCCGGGATCGAGCCGTTCCTGTCACGCTTCCTGCAGACGAGGCTGTTCTACTCGGTCGCGAACGGGCCGGAGAACCTGCCGATCGCGAACCAGAACTGGCTCGTCATGGAGCTTCACCTGTTCTTTTGAGGGGGACTCTGTCCCCCTTCTTCACCCGGGCTACTGCGCCTCCGCCTTCTGCACGACCAGCACCGCCAGGCCGTTCCTGGTGAATTTTTGACCTGATACCTGCGCGTTCTGGCCGGCGAGCTTCTTGACGGCACCGTACGGCGCGGGCTTCGCGTGGTCCTCGACGAGCAGCACGAGCTCGCCGCTCTCCGACAGCACGCCGAGCGGCTGACCGCCCTTGGCGCACATCTCCGCGCATTCCTGGTGGCTCGCGCCGCGCCCCTTGTCGCCACGCGGCACGTAGCACGCGAGGTCCACGACCTCGCCGCTCACCGTCGCCTGCTCGCCGCCTTCCGCGGCGTGCGCGAGTGCGCCCGCCGCAGCGACGCCCATGGCGAGAAGCAGCATCACGACCTTCCGCATCGAATCCTCCTTGCTCTTCTTCACGACATGCGTCGAGTGGCTCCATCGAGACGTGCGCGTCGGCGACAGTCAAGCGTTGGACGCGCGACGGCGACGCGCGTGACGCGGCAAAGTCGCTTGAGTCGGAGCGGTCAGTCTGATTCAGTGCCTCGCGCACTGCGTAGAGACGGATCTGGAGGCATCATGCTGGTCTCATGCTTTCAGAGCCGGCGACTGCTGTTTCTCGTGGTGGTTGGGTTGACCGTGGTGGGGACGCGCGCCGCCTTGGCGCGGGAGAAGGCACCCCGGCTCGAAATCGGCGGCGAGTTCCGGGTTCCCGCCTCCTTGGAAGACGACGTCCGCTTCTGGATCGACGTGTTCACGCGCTACTCCTTGCGCGAGGCGATCGTCCACGACCGGTCCGACCCGGCGAACGTCCTCGCGGTGGTGCGCCTCGAGAACGGCGGCAGGGAAGAGATCGACGCCGTGCGTCGCCGCTACGAGAAGCTCACCAGCCGGCTCGCCTCCGCCCCGGCGAGCGAGCTCACGCGGCTGCTGCAGCTCTTCCGGCCGCCGATGGACCCGAAGTGGATCGCCGCATCGGCCGAGCGCATCCGCGTCCAGCTCGGGCAGCGCGAGGTCTTCTTCGACAGCATCATCCGCTCGCAGCGCTACCTCCCCGTGGTGCGCAAGGTGCTCGCGAAGGCGTCGCTGCCGGAGGAGCTGGCCTACTTGCCGCACATCGAGTCGTCGTTCGATCACGAGGCGAAGTCGCACGCGGGCGCGCTCGGCCTGTGGCAGCTCATGCCCGAGACGGCGAAGCAGCGTGATCTGCGCGTGGACGCGAAGGTCGACGAGCGCAAGCACACGTACAAGGCGACGGCGGCTGCCGCCGCCTATCTCCGCGACGCGTACGACTCGCTGCGGAGCTGGCCGCTCGCCATCACCTCGTACAACTACGGCATCAACGGCACGCGACGCGCCGTCGAGACGATCGGGTCGCGCGACTTGGAGGACGTCCTCGAGCGCCACGAGAGCCCGTCGTTCGGCTTCGCGAGCCGCAACTTCTACGCGCAGTTCCTCGCTGCGCTGCACGCCGCGCGGCACGAGGACTACTACTTCCCCGAGATCGCCGAGATGCGGCGTCGGGAGTACGTCGTGCGCAAGGGCGACACGCTGTGGCACATCGCGCGCCGGCACGGCGTCACGGTGGAGAAGATCCGCTCCGCGAACAAGTCGCTCTCCGCATCGGTCCGCCTGCAGCTCGGCCAGCGCATCCAGATGCCCGGGTGAGCGCGCTGCCGTGACGGAAGACCCGGCGATCGAGGCTGCTGCGAGCGCCCTGCTGCGCGCCCGGCATCCGATCGCGCTCACCGGCGCGGGGCTCTCGGTCGAGAGCGGCATCCCGCCGTTCCGCGGCCCGGGCGGCCTGTGGACCAAGCACGGGGAGCCGCCGATGAACGGCTGGGAGCTGTTCCTCGCCGACCCGAAGAAGGCCTGGGAGCAGCGGCTCGACCCGAAAGGTCCGATGCGCGAGCTGTTCGTCAAGCTCGCCGAGGCGCGTCCCAATCCCGGTCACACGGCGCTCCCGGAGCTCGAGGAGATGGGGCTGCTCCGCTGCCTCATCACCCAGAACATCGACGACCTCCATCGGGCCGCGGGGCAGCGCACGCTCGCCGAGATCCACGGCAACGCGACGCTCGTCCGCTGCATCGAGTGCTGCTCGCGCCGGCCGCGGCACGAGGTCTCGCTCGAGGTGCTGCCGCCGCGCTGCCAGCGCTGCGGCGGGATCCTCAAATCGGACACCGTCTCGTTCGGCGAGCCGATCCCGCTCGACGTGCTCGAGCAGTGTCAGCGCGAGGCGCGCACCGCCGACTGCGTGCTCGTCGCCGGCACGTCGGCGACGGTCTATCCGGCGGCGGGCATCCCGATCGAGGTGCTGCGCCGCGGCGGCACGCTCATCGAGGTCAATCCGTTCGAGAGCGAGATCAGCGAGCTCGCTCGCATCGTCGTGCGCGGGCCCGCGGGCGAGGCGCTGCCGCGGATCGTGGCCGCCGCACGCACCCTCTGCGCGGCGCACTAGCGCCGCGCGCCGCCCGGTCAGGAGAAGAAGGACTCGATCGTGCCGGCGACCACGTCGACGTCGCGCATCTCGTTGCTGCGGAAGATGCGCAGCCGCACCCGGTCGCCGCTCGCGTGCTGCCAGATGCGCTCGTAGAGAGCCTTGCGATCGTGCACCTCGTGGCCGTCGATCGCCAGCACGACGTCGCCGGACTTGAGGCGCGCCTGCGCGGCCGGGCTGTCGCGCACGATGCCCGCGAGCACGACGTGGTCGCGCAGCGTGTAGCAGGTGATCCCGATCCAGGCGCGCGGCGTCGTGGCCGTGTACGTGCCCTTGCGCGCGACCTGGTCGAGCACGGGCGTCACCAGCGACGCCGGCACCGCGAGCGTGAACTTGCCGACCTCGGCGAGCGACAGCGCGACCACGCCGATCATTCGACCGTGCGCATCGAGCAGCGGACCACCGCCCAGCCCCGGGTTCTGCACCGTCACGGTGATGGCGCGGTCGAGGAGATACTCCCAGAACGCCTCGAACGCATCGATCGAGCAGATCGCGCCGGCGTCGACGCGTCGGCCGTCTGCGACGCTTGCGACCAGGAACACCTCCTCGCCGGCGTGCACGTCGTCGATCGAGCGGATCTCGATCCGCGGCTGCGGCCCGTCCTTGATCTTGACGACGCCGAGCCCCGACGCGTAATCGATCGCGACCACCTCACCCGCCTGCGGCTCGGCGCCCTCGACCGTCACCTCGACCGTCTTCGAGCCGATCAGCAGGTAGTGCGCCGTGACGACCAGACCCCACGGCGCCACGACCGTCCCGGTGCCCATGCGCTCGGTGCCGAGGATCTCCGCGGAAGCGTGATCCTCCGGGATCTCTGCGCGGAGATGCACGGTCGCCGGCACGACCCTGCGCAGCAGATGAACCGAGGCGTTCAAGACGGTATTCCTCTCCCGTCCGGGGCAACGCAGCCCGGTGGAACGATTGAGACCTGAATGTCGGTGATCGAGCTCGACATGTCCACGTCGGTCGAGGGCCTGTTCCGCAGGGTCGCCAAGGAAAGCGGCGCTTTCTGGCTCGACGGCGAGCGGACCGATGGGGCCACCTTTATGGGCTTCGCCCCACGGGCGCAACTCGTTTTGCGCGCGGATGGACGTCTCGTGGAGATCGCGGACGAGCGACGCCGCGCGCTGTCGCGCGAGCCGCTGCAGGCGATGGAGGACTTCGTCGCGGGCGCGCGTGCGGGCGACGTCCCGGACGGCGTGCCGCACACTGTGGGCTACTTCGCGTACGACCTCGCGCACGCGATCGAGCCGCGCATCCGACCGCGCCGCGGACCGCGTGCGCGGCTGCCGCTCGCGCTGCTCGCGCGCTACGACGCGGTCCTCGAGGTGCGCGACACGGACGAGGGTGCGCGCGGCGAACGTAGCCGCGGGCGATGCGAGGTCCGCGTGCACGCGCCGACGACGGCCGCCGCGGAGCGCGCGGCGTGCGCCGTCCGCGACGCGACCGCCGGAGCGCCGCCCGAGCGCCGCGCGAGCGGACGTCCGGCGCGGATCGTCGAGCAGCCTCGCGTCGAGCGCCACGTCGCTGCGGTCGAGCGCGCGCTCGCGTACATCGCGGCCGGCGACGTCTACCAGGTGAACCTCGCGCAGCGCTTCCGCGTCGCGAGCGACGAGCCGGCGAGCGAGACCTACCTCCGGATGCGCGCGGCGCAGCACGTGCCGTACGGCGTGTTCCTCCACTGCGGCCGCTTCGCCGTCCTGTGCGGCTCCCCAGAGCGCTTCGTTCGCGTCGCCGGGAGCACGATCGAGACCGAGCCGATCAAGGGAACGCGGCCGCGCGCCGCCGACCCGGCCGGCGATGCCGCGCTGCAGGCCGCCCTGCTCGGCGATCCGAAGGAGCGAGCCGAGCACGTGATGATCGTCGACCTCGAGCGGAACGACCTCGGCCGGATCTGCGCCACCGGCTCGGTGCAGGTCCCGTCGCTGATGCGCGTCGAGTCGTTCGCGACGCTCCACCATCTCGTGTCGACGGTGCGCGGCACGCTGCGTGACGACGTCGGGCTCGCGGCGCTGCTGCGGGCGACCTTCCCCGGCGGGTCGATCACCGGCGCGCCGAAGATACGCGCGGCACAGGTCATCGCCGAGCTCGAGCAGCAGCCGCGCGAGATCTACACGGGCGCCGTGGCGTGGTTCCGCGGCGCGCGCGATTTCGACTCCGCGATCGCGATCCGCACCGCCGTCGCGTGCGACGGCGTCTACACCTACCACGCCGGGGGCGGCATCGTCGCCGACTCGGATCCGCGCCGCGAGCACGACGA
>JBFMAS010000400.1:0-5296 GCA_040755575.1 Thermodesulfobacteriota bacterium | reverse complement strand
GCTTCGCTCGGCCGCGCGCGAGACGCGCGCGGAGCGTTTGCGCGCGCCTCATGCTCAGTGCAGGACATCCTTGTCCGCGGGGTTCGTCTGGCCCTCGGTGCGGGCGCGCGTCTTCTGGCGGGCCATGTACTCGCGCAGCTCGGTCTGCGCCTTGCGGACGTCGCCCTCGTACTTGAAGATCGTCGTCAGCGTGTCGTTGACCGTCTCCTCGCCGAGCGTATCGACGTTCAGCAGCGCGAGCGCACGCGCCCAGTCGAGCGTCTCGCTGATGCTCGGCGACTTCTTGAGGTCGAGCTTGCGCACCGCCTGCACGACCGCGACGACGTCCGCGGCGAGCGAGTCCGTCACCTCCGGCACCTTGAGCTTGACGATCTCCAGCTCCTGCTGCTGCGACGGGTAGTCGATGAACAGGTGCAGGCAGCGACGCTTCAGCGCGTCCGACACCTCGCGGCTGTTGTTGCTGGTGAGCACGACGAGCGGCACCTGTCGCGCCGTGATCGTGCCGAGCTCGGGGACGCTCACCTGGAAGTCGCTCAGGATCTCGAGCAGGAAGGCCTCGAACTCGCTGTCCGACTTGTCGATCTCGTCGACCAGGAGGACGACCGGCTTGTCCGAGGTGATCGCGCGCAGCAGCGGCCGCGGCAGGATGAACCTCTCCGAGAAGAAGACGCCGTCCTGGGCAGAGATGCGGTCGACGGCCTCGCGCAGCGTGGTGGTGCCGGCCAGGACCTCGCCGATCTTGTCCTTGAGGATCTGCGTGTAGAGGAGCTGCTTGCCGTACTCCCACTCGTACAGGGCCTTCGCCTCGTCGAGGCCCTCGTAGCACTGCAGGCGGATGAGGTCGTGGCCGAGGCAGCGCGACACGACCTTTGCGAGCTCGGTCTTGCCGACCCCCGCCGGTCCCTCGACGAGGATCGGCTTCCGCATCTGCGCGGCGAGGTAGACCACCGTCGCGATCGTGCGGCTGCAGATGTACTTCTGCTGCGCGAACTGCTGGACGACGTCGTCGATGCTCGAAAACATGGCGAGGGTCGGGGCGGGCCCGGGTAGCTTGGGATTAACATAGCGCCGCCGCCGGGGAAACTCCCGATCCGTGCGACGAATCCAGCGCCGTAGAACGCGCCGCGGCGCGCGACCAGTGCTGCCCTGCCCCGGCGCGGCGCGGGAGTCGTTTGCGCGCCGTCGCGCAGCGACTATGACGGCTGCGTGTGCACCCTCGCCGTGTTCTCCCGCGTGCTGCCCGGCCTCCCGCTCGTCGTGGCCGCGAACCGTGACGAGTTCTACGCCCGGCCGGCCGAGGGGCCGACGCTGCTCGCCAACGACCCGCTGGTCGTCGGCGGCCGGGATCTCGTCGCGGGCGGCTCGTGGCTCGCGGTCAGCGCGCGCGAGGTCGTGGTCGGCGTCCTGAACCGGCGCACGGCGCAGCCGCCGGACCCGAGCCGCGCCTCGCGCGGCGCGCTGTGCGTGGCGCTCGCCCGCGCCGGCTCCGTCGAGGCGGCGGCCGAGCTGCTGCGGGAGGTCGCTCCGGAGACGCACAATCCCTTCAACATCCTGGTCGCCGATCGCGAGCGTGCCCTGGTCGCGCAGAACCGCGGCGAGGGCGTCGCCCTGCAGGAGCTGCCGGCCGGCACCCACCTCCTCACCAACCTCGACCTGAACGACGCGACCTGCCCGCGCATCTCGCGCTCGGCGCAGCGCTTCCAGGAGCTCGCCGCCCGCTACGGCGAGACGCGCGATCGGAGCGAGCTCGTCGCGGGGCTGCACGCGGTGCTGGGCGACCACCTGACGGCGCTCGACGACCGCGCGCCGACCGACCAGCTCTGCATCCACACCGAGGCGTTCGGCACCCGCTCCTCGACGATCCTGCTCGCCGACGAGCGAGGCGGCTTCGACTACCTGCACTCCTCGCGCGCGCCGTGCCGCGGCAGCTACCGGCGCGTGTCGCTCCCCTGGCAGCGCGCGCAGGCGCCGTCTCACTCCGCGTAGAGCACTTCGGGCGCGAAGGTGGTGAGCGCCGCGCGCCGCCACGCCTCCGACGCATCGACCGACCACAGGTCGAGCGGGTTGTAGTCGTCGCTCAGCACGATCGCGGGACCCGACACGTCGAGCGGCGGCTGCACGCGCACCTGCTCCTCCAGCCACGGCGGGACCGGAAAGGGCCGGGGACCGCCGCGCAGGCGGATCGGCTCGCGCGCCGCGAGCACGATGTTGTTGCCGTAGTCGCCGGCGGGATAGCTCGGGTAGACGACGACGTGCGGAAAGCGCGTCTCGATCGTCCGGACGACGGAGCGCAGCGGACGCGCCCGCTCGCCCGCACGGTAGCCCAGGTAGTTGAGCACGACGACGCCGCCCTCGGCGAGGCGCTCGTCGAGAAGCTCCACCATCTCGCGCGTCAGCAGGTGGACGGGCAGCACCTCGCCGGCGAACGCATCGAGCACGATGTAGTCGTAGTGGTCGTCCGTGCTCGCGAGGAACTGGCGGCCGTCCGCGATCGCGACGGGCGTGCGGCGCGGGTCGAAGGCGAAGTACTCGCGAGCGACCGCGACGATCTCCGGATCGATCTCGACGACCTGGCTCTTCACGCCGAGCGCGCCGAGCAGCGGGGCGAGCACGCCGCCGCCGAGACCCACGATGAGCGCTCGCCGGCCCTTCGGGTGCGCGCGCCACGCGAGCTCGGTGAGCAGCGGCGCATACGCCGTCAGCGCGACGTTCGTCCCCGCGATGGTCTGGGTCTGGATCGTGCCATTGACGAGCATCGTGCGGGCGCCGCCGTAGTCGAGCACCTTGAGCTGGCCGAAGTGCGACTCGCTCACGTGGCGGATGCCGTCCGCGGTCGCGCGCGGCTTCGCGGCGACGAGGCCGGCCGCGACCAGCAGCAGCGCGACCGCCGCCAGCTGACGTCGCGCGGCGAGCGCCTGGTACACCACCGCCGGCACGACCAGCAGCAGCGCCGAGCCGAGGAACACCGAGCGCAGCCGGAAGCTCGGGATGAGATAGAAGCCCGCGAGCAGCGTGCCGAGCAGGCTGCCGGCGGTCGACAGCGCGTAGAGCCGTCCGGCGGTGCGGCCGAGGTCGGTCAAGAGGTGCGCGGCGAGCCGCACCGCGTACGGCGAGATCATGCCGAGCAGCGTCAGCGGGGCCGCGAGGAACAGGATCGCCGCCCCGAGCGCACCGCCGCGCAGGCCGAGCGGTTGCGTCAAGCTTAAGACCGGCTCGCGCGCGAGCGGCAGCAGCACGATCAGCAGCGCGGCGATCTCGAACACGAGGAAGAAGCCCGACGCGTAGGGATGGCGGTCGGCGACGCGCCCCCCGAGCCAGTAGCCGACGGACAGCGCCAGCAGCGTGACGGCGATGGTCGCCGACCAGACGTGCAAGCTCGTGCCGTACACCGGCGCGATCAAGCGCGTGCACAGCACCTCGATCACCATCACCACGGCGCCGGAGACGAAGACGCTCACCGGCAGCAGGACCCGGAGCAGCCGGTCGTCGCCCGACGGGACGCTATCGCTGGCTCGTTGCATGGGACGGCCTGGTCCGGACGCGAAGCTGGTTATTGCCCTCGTGCGCCGGGGCGCGCAAGCAAAGCCCGCGGCGGACGCGTGCCGCGGAGCCGGCGGCGTCTCAGCGGCGCCCGATGCGCTGCAGGACCCGCTGCGTCGCGCCCGCGCGCGCGGCGAGCATGAAATCGCGCGTCGGGCCGCCGTCGAGCAGCGGCGCGAGGTCCACGGGCTGGCCGCTGCGGAGATAGACGAGCTCGCCGCCGACCGCATCGAGCAGCGCCTTGCCGGCAGCGACGTCCCAGACGTGCACGCGGCCGACGATCGCGGCCTCGGCCGCGCCGCGCGCGACCAGGCTCAGGTGGTACGCCGTCGAGCCGAGCGCGCGAACCTTGCCGCGCAGGCGCAGCAGCGGCCGGCGGTGGAACTCCGAGTACGCGAGGACGAACCCGTCGTGCTGCGGCGCCACCCCGCCCGGCGGCACCTCGGCGCCGTTCCAGCGCAGCGTGCCACCGTACGCGAGGTAGAGGTCGTCGAACGCCGGCAGGTAAACGACGCCCGCGACCGGCGCGCCGCGGTAGAGCAGGCCGAGCGACACGCACCAGGTGGGCAGCCCGGCGACGTAGGCGTCGGTGCCGTCGATCGGGTCGACCGCGAGCGCCCAGCCCTTCGCCGCGTCGCCCGTCGCGGCGAACTCCTCGCCGATCACCGCGACCTCCGGTGCGACGCCGCCCATCTCGGTCCGGATCCAGCGCTCGATCTCGCGGTCCGCCTCGGTCACCAGCGTCCCCGCCGCGCTGCGCTCGGCGGCGACCCGGCGGAACTGCGCGAGCCCGATCGCGCCGCCGCGCCGTGCGAGCCGCGTCAGCGTTCGGCCGTCGAGCGGCGGGCGCGGGCCCGCCTCCGCACCCGGTGCCCCGGGCGCCGGTCCGCGCAGCGCGCGGCCGAGCGACGACAGCAGCCCGCGCGCCCGACGCTGGCCTGCCCCCGCGCCGCGCCCCTCACGCGCGCCCGAGCCACGCTCACTCGGCATCCAGCGCCCCGCGCTCGAGGGCCCGCTGCGTGAACTCGTCCTCCGACAGCCCAGCGTTGTAGCGGACGTCCGCCACCTCGACGAGGGTCCTGCTCCCCGCCGACGGCTGCACC
Source organism: Thermodesulfobacteriota bacterium (assembly GCA_040755575.1). Lineage (GTDB taxonomy): Bacteria > Desulfobacterota > Binatia > UBA12015 > UBA12015 > DATCMB01. Next base: position 653 of record JBFMAS010000400.1, on the reverse strand, counting down.
ATCTCGAGCACGAACGCGGTCGGGATGCCGTTCACGTCGCGGACGTCGTCGAGGCGCAGCAGCTTCTTCGGGGCGCTGCCCTGCCCCGCCCAGAACTCCATGCGACGGATCACCTTGTCGGGCGTGGTCATCGCGAGCCGGATCCGCCGGTAGCCGACGTCCTTCTTCTGCGGCTCGAGCTCGATGATCGCGGCCTCGACGCCGTCGATCTGCTCCGTTCCGACGAGCCGCGACGTCGCCTCGTCCTCGTTCCACTCGAAGACGTCGGTCAGGAGCTCGAGGTCCCGGTAGCTGAAGTCGGTGCCCATGAAGCTCTCGTTCTTCGACTGCGCCGAGATCTGCCGCACGCGGTTCAGCGCGGGGAGCCAGAGCCACTGCTCCGCGTCGCGGTCGCGGTGCGCGAACTGCAGGAACGAGGTGCCGCGCACCTCGGGCGGGGTGAAGAAGACGGTGATCGTCTTGTCCTCGCCGCCCTCGCGCTTGAGCGTCTTCATGCGCAGCTCGCGCCGACGCTCGGTGCCGCGCCCGTCGACGATGAGCAGCTTGAGCCGCTGCGTGCGATCGGTCCAGCGGCGCGTCGTGTCGTCGAGCCGGTTCGCTTCGTCGAGCAGCGCGCGCGCCGGGTTGACGGACGGGCTCGGGCTCGCGCTCGC
>JBFMAS010000399.1:0-5997 GCA_040755575.1 Thermodesulfobacteriota bacterium | reverse complement strand
AGTAGACGAGCGGTGCCATGCGGAGCGAAGCGAGGATCTCGACCACCCGGACGACGCGCGTCGTGGTCGTCGCGCTGCTCGCCGTGCTCGCGCTCGGTGCACGCGCCGTCCGAGCCGAGGTCGCGATCGGCGTCGCCGGCGGCGCCTTCGTGCCGACCTCCGATCTCGCGCTGCCCGACCAGAACCTCGGGGTCGCGCCCGGGTCGACCTACGCCGTCACGGCGCGCTGGCTGCCGTCGCCGCGGCTCGCGCTCGAGGCGCGCTGGCAGCAGGTCTTCGCGTCGCTCGACCTCGACGACCCGCGCATCACGGGGAGCGCGCTCGACGTCGACGCGCTCACCGCGGGCGCGCGCTACCTGCTGCGCGACGCCGGCGCGTCGCTCCGGCCCTGGCTCGCCGGGCACGTCGGCTGGTACCACGCGAACGGCCGGACGACGCGCATGCGAGTCGGTGCGGGTGCGGGCGAGCAGCTCATCACGCAACGAGGCGACACCATCGGCTTCAACGTCGCGGCCGGGGTCTCGCTCGCCCTCGGACACGGCGTCTCGGTCGACGTCGAGGCGCGCTACCACTACACCTCGGAGCTCCACTTCGTGACACCGCTCGCCGGCTTCACGCTGGACCTCCTGCCCTGATCCGCGGCGGGCGCTTTCACGAGCGTTTCACGAGATCGACTCCCCACGGTTCGCTTGCGCGTGCATTTTCTCCGAGCGTGATGCGCATTGAGTTGAGAGAGCTGCGCAGCAAGGAGATCGGAGGAAGCACCACGTGAGCGCTCGCACTCTCATCGCGGCGCTCTCAAGTTTGGCTGCGCTGGCGGTCGCCGTCGCGTCGCCGCCCGCCAGCGCCGGCACGTACGTCGCCAGCGCCTTGCCCGCAGAGCTCGGTGGCGGCTTCGTCTCACCTGACCCGAGGATCCTGGAGAACGTTCGGCTGGCCCGCCAGGAGGCGAGCAAGCTCGTGCTCGCGATCGAGAAGTGCCTCGCCCGTGGAGTGCGAAACGTGTCGCGCGGAAAACCGTCAGGCGTGCGCTCCTGTCTCGACCATCCGCGCACGGGCATCGTCCCCCGGTACGAGGCGCGGATCGCCAAGCTCGCCGCCAGGGGCCCTGGCCTGCCGCGCTGCCACGACTTCGCGGCCGCTGCGCTCGAGATCGTGGCGCTGGCACGACGGATCCACGCGGCTGGCTACTGCGGCGACGTCCCCTCCACGACGGCGACGCCGTCCTCCTCCACGACACCGCCCGCGCCGACCCCGGCGCCCTCCGGCGCCCCGGGCCCGACCCCTTCGCCAGGGCCGTCGCCGACCCCGTCTCCGCTCCCGACGCACTCGCCGGCACCCACCTCGAGCCCGTCACCGTCCCCCTCCGCGTCGCCGTCGCCGACGCCCTCACCCAGCCCGACGCCCTCGCCCGTGCCCACGCCGTCGCCGGTGATCCTCTGCGAGACGGCGACCGTCCTGGTCGCGACCCAGTACGAGCCACGGGTGGCGCCCGATCTCGTCGCCGGCGTCACGGTGAGCGTCGATTATCCGGCCGCGCGCGTGCTGCTGCCCGGCCGGGGCAACGAGCCGGCGGTCCTCGAGCGGGTGGAGAACGCCAGCGGCGTCGAGGGATTGTTCGGTGCCGGCGATCAGGACGCGAGCGGGGACGGCATCGACGACCGTCTCGCCGTCGGTCTGATCAGCACGTCGGAGCCGATCCCGCCGGGGCCCCTCACGCGCCTTCGGTTCGACTGCGTCGAGGGCATCGCACGACCGACGCCCATCGACTTCGGGTGCACGGCGGACGTGACGACGCTCCTCGGATCCGACGTCGAAGCGGGCTGCGGCGTGGTGGCGATCGAGTACGACCCGCCCGGTCCGCCGCTGCCGACGCCGGCCCCGACCGCGACCGCGTCGGCTACCCCGCCACCCAGCCCCGGTCCGTCGCCGACGCCGATGCCCACCCCTTGAGCAACGGCCGGGTTCAGCGCCGCACGACTGCGCCGCCGAGCTCGACCAGCGTCCGCCGGACGTTCGCGAGGCGCTCCCAGTTGCGGGCGCGGCGGTCGAGGTGCGCGAGCCCCGCGCGCTCGGCGAACGACGCCAGCTCGACCTGGCCGGCCGCTTCGCCGACCCAGAGCTCGAGGCACTCCAGCACCGGCTCGGGATCGACCTGCAGGACGGGCAGCGCGGGCGCGGCACGCGGGTTAGGGCGGCGTACACGATCGACGTCGAAGGTGTCGAGCAAAATATTTGCGTTCGCGTCACGGACCGTCAGCGGCTCGAGCCCGAACAGCCAGCCGAGGAACGCCGGCACCGAGGCGCGCTCGTGCAGCATCGACGACACGTTGCCGCGGCGCGTGTAGGGCGAGATCACGAGGCTCGGCACGCGGAAGCCGAGCTGGCCGAAGCCGTCGGCGGCGCGCTCGTCCTCGACGGTGGGCGGCGGCACGTGGTCGTAGAAGCCGCCGTGCTCGTCGTAGGTGACGACGATCATCGAGCGACAGCGCGCCCAGGTAGGGTCGAAGGAGCGGTTCTCCATCATCACGACCACCACGGTCTCGACGTCGAGGTCCTCGGGGCGTAGCCCGGCGGCCGCGCTGCCCGCGCGGTCGCCACGATCTTCCTGGGCCGTGCTGGGATGATCGCGATCCTGTAGTGACGCGCCATCTCGAGGTACCTCGAGTTGATGTCCGGGTCGTACGGCGCCGCGCGTGCTCGTGCCCGCGTTGGCCTCGCGCGCGCGTCAGGCTTAAGCTCGCCGGGGAGAAGGGAGCGCCATGCCGAAGCTGATCGAGAAGCCGACCGTCATCGAGCCCGCCGGCAACAGCCGAAGCAGATCGCGGAGTACGTGGGACGGGTGAACTCCGGACACGAGTCGGCGAGCGTCGCGCACATGCGCTCGCCCGAAGGCTGGGGCGAGCCGGGACAGCGGCCGGAGTTCGAGGAGATCACGGTCGTGCTGAGCGGCATGCTGCGCGCGGAGCACGAGGGCGGCGTCCTCAAGGTCCGGGCGGGGCAGGGTGTGATCGCGAAGCCCCGCGAGTGGGTCAGCTACAGCAGCCCCGAGCCCGGCGGCGCGGAGTACGTGGCGGTGTGCTTGCCCGCGTTCTCACCCGCGACCGTGCACTGCGACCCGGACTGACCGGCGCGTCTCGTGGCGTCGTAGGCGCCGCGGCGTTCGCGCTTTGCCCGCGCGTACATGGCGTCCGCCCCGCAGGATCTCTACCCCGTAATCCTCCCCACCCGAGCGTGCCCCATCTGCAGCCGGCTGCTCCGACCCTCGTGCCGGCGCGGGAGGCTCGTGTGCGAAGCCTACGGTTGGTCCGTGCCGCCGGCGCGGCGGTGCTGTCGCTCCTTCGCTCTTGCGGATCGGTCGCGGCGGGGCTCTCCTGCGGTCGTTCCGTCGTGATGCCGGGGGACAGCGCGCGCGAAGTGCTCGCCAAGTGCGGCTCGCCGTCGCGCCGCCAGCTGCTCGAAGGGAAGCCCCGCAAGGGCGGAAAGGGCCGGCGCGCCGGCGCGCGTCGCGAGGTGTGGGTCTACGATCTCGGGCCGCGCCAGCTCGTCCGTTGCTTGACGTTCGAGCGGGGCCGGCTCCGGGCGACCGAGCTCGACGGCTACGGCCGGTAGCCGCCGCGGGGAGATCCCGGCGAAACGTACACGCGGCGCTGCGCGAGCCCGCTCGCGTTCGTGGCGGCTCTCTATTCCTCCTCGTCCTCGTCGTCGTCCCCGGCCAGCGGGCCGGCCCCGCCGCGGCACCGGAGGCGGCTCTCCTGGTCGACGCAGCCGTCGATCGAGCCCGCGATCACCGCGCCGTCCTGGCGGATCACCATCGTGATCGGCCCGGCCTGCGGCTTGACGAAGTCGCGATCGCGCATGAAGCAGCGGAAGGCCAGCTCGCCCGGGCGCGTGCGGCTCGGGTCGAGGCGCAGCACCGTGTGGCGTCCGTGCTGGCACAGGGCGCCACCATTGGCCGTCGGTTCGCAATCGCCGGCCTCGAACACGCCCTCCTCGGCCATCGCGAGGCCGTCGCTGATCGCGACCGAGAAGGTGGTCGCGAAATCGAGGAGGCCCCCGGGGAGCGAGCCCTTTGCGACGATGCGTCCGGCCTTGCTACGCCTCGGCCAAGCCATCGCCTGGTTGAGCGTGAGCGTCCCGGCCTCGCCGCAGTCGAGCACCAGCACGAGGTCGGTGACGGGGGGCGGGATCTCGAGCACGTCGCTCTCGACGAACGTCTGCTGGGGATCGTCGGGGGAGACGCAGCCAGATCTCTCGGCGCGCACCAGGTAGAAGTCGGCGATCACGTCCCAGCCGAAGCGGCCCGCGGCGTCGGTCGTGTCGGGGTTGGTGCGGTTCGACGGCGACATGACGGCGGAGCCGTCGGGCACCTCGACGAACGTGCCCGGCAGGCCGGTCGACGAGCGGAAGAGCGTCACCGTTGCACCCGCTACGGGGTTGCCGAAGGTGTCCTGCACGACGCCGCTCGGGTCGATGTAGATGTCGAAGTCGATCTGCTCGTCATCGGCTCCTGGGCAGTCGATCGCGATGCTGACGTGCGCGCTGCCGCTGTTGGGAAAGAGCGGCCCCGCGGTGGCGCTATAGGTCCCTGGCGGCCCCTCGCTCATCGGGCTGGTCTCGATCAGAGCGCCGTCCTCCCCCGAGATCGTGTAGGTGGCCGAGCCGCCCGGGCAGCCCTGGGTGCCGAGATCGAGCGTGTCGCGCCAGTAGACCGAGGGCAGGCCGCTCGGCCCCGTGCTGCTCGGCTCGATCGAGGTACCCGACGGCGGTGGCATCGGCGCCGCGCCGCGTGCGCGCGAAGGGCGCTGCGCCGAAGGCGCGCCGCTGAGCTCCGGTCGACCTCGTGCGGGAGCGCGGCCGTCGCCGCTCGCCGTGCTCGCGCTGCTGCTCTACGCGGCGGCGCTGCTCGCCCCTGGCCTGACGGAGGACTGGCGTTTGCTGCACGAGGACAACGGCGCGCTGCACACGACGTTCGCGCGCGCGCACCTCGACCTCGGGTTCGCGCGCACGACCTGTTCTTCAGCCCGGCGACGGGCGAGGGCCACCTCTACGCGCATCATCCGCCCGGCCCGTCACTCGTGCTCGCCGCGGCGTTCGCCGCGACCGGCTCGGACGCGCCCTGGGTGGCGCGTGCGTTGGCGATCGCCTTCCAGCTCGCGAGCCTGCTGCTCTACGTCCGACTCCTGAGCGTGCACTTCCCGCCGCGCCTCGTCCTGCTCGGCGGCGTGCTGTTCGCGACGGTCCCGATGAGCGCGTACTTCGGCCGCATGTACAACTACGAGGTGTTGTGCTTGACGGGCGTGCTGCTGCAGCTCTACGGGTACGCGCGCTGGCGTGCGCTCGGCGAGCGGCGCGGGCTCGGGCTGCTCGCCCTCGGCATTGCGCTCTCCGGGCTGTTCGACTGGCCGGGCTTCTTCTTCGCGGCGGCGCTCGGCGTCGCGGAAGCGGTCGCCGCGCTGCGCGGCGACCGCAGCGCGTGGTCGCGCTTCGCCGCGATCGCTGTGCTCGCGGCGGTCGTCTTCGCCCTCGACCTCGTGCACCTGCTGCTCGCGACCGGCTCGCTTGAGCGGCTGCGCGCCGTGACCTCAGGCGCCGACCAGCCCGCCGACGCGACGACGGGCGCTTCGTCGCGGCGCAGCTCGCGCACGCGCGCACGTACTTTGGCCGCACCGCGACCGTCGCCGCGCGGCGAAGACGCAGGCGAGCTGCCAGTACGCGTGCACGATCGCCCACGCCGGCGGGGCGGCGCAGTACGCGGCCGCGGCGAGCGCGCTCGCGCCGAGCCAGCGGGCGAGCGTGCGCGGCTGCGCCGCGGAGCGGACGACGGCCGCGACCGGCGACCGCCCGGACAGGAGCGCGAACGCGGCGAGCGTCCGGCGGCGGAACTCCTCGTTGATCCGCTCGAGCGCGTTCGTCGTTCGCAGCGACTTCCACTGCGACTTCGGGAAGCGCAGGAACGTGAACAGCTCTTCGCCGGCTTCCTCCAGGCTGCGCACC
>JBFMAS010000398.1:0-8773 GCA_040755575.1 Thermodesulfobacteriota bacterium | reverse complement strand
GCGTCGACCCGGGTCGACGCGATCCTCTATCTCATCCCCGCGGCCGGCATCGCGCTGCTGTCGCGTGCGGCGATCGTGCGGCGCTTCGCCCTGGGAGCGCTCGGCTTCACGATCGGCGTCGCGCCTCTGCTCGCCTACAACTACGTCGCGACCGGCAACCCGCTCCGGCCGACGCAGGCGATGGAGGTCGACGCCGTGATGTCGCGCGCGACGCCGCAGGCAGAGGAGCCGCGATGGAGCTGGCCGTTCGCGAGCGACGCCGTCGCGGCGGAGCCCGTCGTGCCCGCGGGCGCGTCCGCGCCCGGTCGGGCGGCTGCGCCGATGCCGAGGCCGACGCCCGCCCTCGTCCAGGGCGGCGGCTTGCGGATCAGCAACCTGGCGAGCACGCTGCCGGCGAATCTCGTCGTGCTGCGCCACGCGCTCGGCGACCTCGGCCTCGCTCTCGGCTTGATCGGCGCGTTCGCCGCATGGCGGATGCCGGTGCTCTTCCTCCTCACCGTGCCGTACGCGGTGATCTCCGTGCTGTTCTTCAGCCTGTGGACCTTACCGGGGCCTCGCTATCTCGCGGGCGTGATGCTGCTCTTCCCGCTGCTGACGCTCGAGGGGGCGCGCTTCGTCGCCGTTCTGCCGGCCGCGCTGGCCGCGCGCGGAATGCGGCGAGGAGCGCTTGCGGCGGCGGTCGCCGTCGTGCTGGCCGCCGTGCTCGCGATCGAGACGACGCCGTTTGCTGCTCCGAGTGCGCTTCCCTGGGTCAACGTCGTGCTGGCGGCCGGCGTCGCCGTGTCGGCGCTCGTCGGCCTGCGCGGCGACGCGCTCCTCGCCGCACGCTTCGTGACCGTCGGTCTCGGCGTCGCGCTCACCGCGCTCCTCGTGTGGCGGTCGACCGGCTCGCTCGCGGTCCGGGCGAGCTTCCAGCGGCCGCAGGTCGAGCGCGCGCGCAGCACGGTCGAGCAGGCGCTCGAGGGACGCCCCGTCGTCGTCACGACGACGCAGATCGGCCGCCCGGCGGAGAACCTCAACTACTACACGCGCGTCAACGCGCTCTACCTGGAGGAGATCCTGCGCTGGCGGGCCCCGGTCCAGTACCTCATGGCGCGGCTTCTCCGCCTCGGCTTCTCGGTCTACCTCCTCCTGCCAACCGAGTACGCCAAGGCGTGGCTCGCCAACCCCTACATCTCGACCTGGTACGAGACGGAGGTACGCGCCATTCCGGCGGCGCAGGCGATCGATTACTTCGTCGCGTCACCCTACCATCGCGGCGTCGATCTGTGGCTCGTCCGGATGCGGCTCAAGGAGGAGCCCGGCTGACGGGCGTCAGCCGGCGAGCCGGGCGCGCAGGATCTCGTTCACGGCCTGCGGGTTCGCCTTGCCGGCCGTGGCCTTCATCACCTGACCGACGAAGAAGCCGAGCAGCTTGTCCTTGCCCGCGCGGTACTCCGCCACCTTGTCGGCGTTCTGCGCGAGCACGACGTCGACCGCTGCGGCGATCGCGCCGGTGTCGGTGACCTGCTGCAGGCCTTTGCGCGCGACGACTTCGGCGGGGTCCGCCCCGCTCGCCACCATCTCCTCGAAGACGGACTTGGCGATCTTGCCGCTGATCGTGCCGTCGTCGATCAACGCGATCAGCTTCGCCAGCGACTCCGGCGCCACCGGCCAGCTCTCGATCACCAGCGCGTCGTCGAGCTTCCGCTCCCTGACCAGGCGCAGGATGTCGCCCATCACCCAGTTGGAGATCGCCTTGGCGTTCGCGTGCCGCGCGACCGCCGCCTCGAAGTAGTCGGCGACGTCGCGCCGCGCGGTCAGCACCTCGGCGTCGTACTCGGGCAAGCCGTAGTCGTGCACGAACCGCTCTCGACGCGCCGCAGGCAGCTCGGGAAGGCTCGCGCGCAGGTCCTCGATCCACGACCTGTCGACGCGCAGCGGCAGGAGGTCCGGCTCCGGGAAGTAGCGGTAGTCGTGTGCCTCCTCCTTCGAGCGCATCGAAGCGGTGAGGCCGCGATCGGCGTCCCAGAGGCGCGTCTCCTGGACGACCGTGCCGCCCGACTCGACGACCTCGATCTGGCGGCGGATCTCGAAGTCGATCGCGCGCTCGACGTTGCGGAACGAGTTCATGTTCTTGATCTCGGCCCGGGTGCCGAGGGCCGTCGCGCCGCGCCGCCGCACGGACACGTTGGCGTCGCAGCGGAAGCTGCCTTCCTCCATGTTGCCGTCGCAGACGCCGAGATACTGCAGGATCGCGCGCAGCGCGCGCAGGTACGCGCTCGCCTCGGCGGGCGACGCGATGTCGGGCTCGCTGACGATCTCCATCAGCGGCACGCCGGCCCGGTTCAGGTCGACCAGCGAATGCTCGTCGTGCGCGTCGTGAATGTTCTTGCCCGCGTCCTCCTCCATGTGGATGCGCGTCAGGCGCACGCGCTTGTGGCCGGCCGGGGTGTCGATGTCGACCCCGCCGTGCACCGCGAGGGGCTCCTCGTACATGCTGATCTGGTAGCCCTTCGGCAGATCGGGATAGAAGTAGTTCTTCCTCGCCCAGCGGGCGACGGGCGGGATCTCGCAGCCGGTCGCGAGCGCCGTCTTGACGGCGAACTCGAGCGCCCGCCCGTTGAGCACCGGCAGCACGCCGGGCATGCCCATGCACACCGGGCAGGTGTGCGCGTTCGGCGCCGCGCCGAACTTCGCCGAGCAGCCGCAGAACAGCTTCGATGCGGTCAGCATCTGGGCGTGGACCTCGAGCCCGATCACCGGCTCCCAATCGCCGTAGGTGCTCTGGGTGACGTCGGCGAGATCCGCGCTCGGTGCGCCGCTCATGCGGCACCTCCCTCCAGACGCCCGGCGCGCTCGAGCCCGGCGGCCGCCGGCACGTCGGGCCGGCGCTCGTGCCAGTCCGTCGCGCGCTGGTAGGCGTCGCCGGCGCGCAGCGCGATCTCCTCGCCGAAGGCGGGCGCGATCAGCTGCAGCCCGATCGGCAGCCCGTCCGCGTCGAAGCCGCACGGGATGCTGAGGCCCGGGAGGCCGGCCAGGTTCACCGAGGTCGTGAACACGTCGGACAGGTACATCGCGAGCGGATCCGACACCTTCTCGCCGATCCGGAAGGCCGTGGTCGGCGCCGTCGGCGCGGCGATCACGTCGCAGCGCTCGAACGCCTCGCCGAAGTCCCGGCGGATCAGCGTCCGGACCTTGAGCGCCTTCAGGTAGTACGCGTCGTAGTAGCCGGCCGACAGCGCGTAGGTGCCGAGCATGATGCGCCGCTTCACCTCGGCGCCGAAGCCGGCGTCACGCGTGTGCCGGTACATGTCGAGCAGCCCGTCGCCGTCCTCGCCGGCTCGGAGGCCGTACTTGACGCCGTCGTAGCGCGCGAGGTTCGAGGATGCCTCGGCGGTCGCGACCAGGTAGTAGGTCGCGATCGCATACGGGGTGTGCGGAAGCTCGACGTCGACGACGCGTGCGCCGAGCCCCGCCAGCACGTCGATCGCCGCACGCACCGCGCGCTCGACCTCCGGCGCGATCCCCTCGGCGAAGTACTCCCGCGGCACCCCGACGCGCAAACCGCGGACGTCGCCCGTCAGCTCCGATGCGTAGTCCGGGACCGGCCGCGGCACCGACGTCGAGTCGCGCGGGTCGTGGCCCGCCACGACGCCGAGGACGTCGGCGAGATCGCGTACCGTCCAGGCGAACGGACCGACCTGGTCGAGCGACGACGCGTACGCGATGACGCCGAAGCGCGACACGCGGCCGTACGTCGGCTTGAGCCCCGCGACGCCGCAGTAGCTCGCCGGCAGGCGCACCGATCCGCCGGTGTCGGTGCCGAGCGCGGCGAGCGCCTCGCCTGCGGCGACCGCCGCCGCCGAGCCGCCCGAGGAGCCGCCCGGAACCCGTGTCGGGTCCCAGGGATTGCGCGTGATTCCGAAGGCCGAGTTCTCGGTCGACGAGCCCATCGCGAACTCGTCGAGGTTTGCCTTGCCGATCAGGACCGCTCCGGCGCGCGCGAGCCGCGTGACGGCGTCGGAGTCGTACGGCGGCACGAAGCCCTCGAGGATCCGCGAGCCGGAGGTGGTGCGGATGCCGCGCGTCGCGAAGATGTCCTTCAGCACCACCGGGATCCCGAGCAGCGGGGTGCGCTCGCCGCGCGCGAGACGCTCGTCCGCGACGGCGGCGTCCGCGAGCGCGCGCTCGGACGTGACCTCGAGCAAGGCGTGCAGCACGGGCTCCACGCCCTCGGTCCGCGCGAGGAAGGCGCGCGTGAGCTCCGTTGCGGACAGCTCTCGGCGGTCGAGGGCGGCGCGGGCGGCGGCGATCGATGCGGGGCGTTGGTCCATCAGCAGAGGAGAGAGGTCACTCGACGATCACTCGATGATCTTGGGAACGCGCAGGTACGTTCGCTCGCGGTCGGGAGCGTTCGCGACCATCGCTTCGGCCTGGTCGTCGTTCACCACCCGGTCCTCGCGCAGCGGCGTCGGCAGCTCGATGACGTGTGCGGTCGGCTCGACCGTCCTCGTGTCGAGCGTCTCGAGCTTGGCGATGTAGCCGAGGATCGCGTCCAGGTCGGCGCGCAGCGACGTCCGCTCCTGCTCGGTCAGACCGAGACGAGCGAGCAGGGCGATGTGGTCGACGTCTTTCAGCGAGACCGGCATTTGTTATCGTTACCAACCGGCGCGCGAGGCGGCAATTTCGCGGCCCCTGCTGGCGCGGCGATCCGGGTCTCGAAGCGCCCGGATTCGTCGCTCGTCGAAACCAAGCTCGGTGAAGGAAGCGCTCATGCCAACCTCTTCGCGAGGGTCGGGGACTCTCATCTCGGTGCTTCTGCTCGTCGCCCTCGCGGCGGCGGACGCGTACGTCGTCTACCGCCTGAGCCGCCCCGACATGGTGCCGCTGCTGTCCGTGTGCGGCGAGACGCTGACCACCGCCGGCGTCGCGGCCGCGCTGCGCTGCACCGCCGAGTCCGGGCTGCTCGGCTGGCTCGCGGTCCCCGTCGTCGGTCCTCTGCTCCTCGCCCTGCTCGTCGGCCTGCTCGGCGGGCGGCGCGGATCCGCCGGCGACCTGCAGACCGTCGAGGAGGGCGGGCCCGAGGGCGAGACGGCTGCACCGGAGCCGCCGCCGGCGGCGGTCGGGCTGCGGCTGCTCGCGACGCTGCAGGAGGAGGCACGGCTCATCGACTTCGTGCGCGAGGACATCGAGGGCTACAGCGATGCCGAAATCGGCAGCGCCGTGCGCGGGGTACACGCTGCGCTGCGCAAGGCGCTCGACGAGCGGCTCGTGCTCGAGCCGATCCTCGCCGGCGAGGACGGCGATCGCGTCGAGGTGCCGCAGCCGTTCGACCCGGCGCTGATCCGCGTCACCGGCAAGCTCGGCGGCGGCCCGCCGTACCGCGGTTTGCTGCGCCACGGCGGCTGGCGCGCTCGGGACGTCCGCCTGCCGGCGCCGACGCCGGGCAGCGACCCGACGATCCTCATGCCGGCCGAGGTCGAGGTCGGGGCCGAGTGAAGTCGCGCAGCACGCAGGTCACCGCGGCGCCGAGCCGCTTCATCGTCGGCATCGACCTCGGCACGACGAACTCGGCGCTCGCCTACGTCGATACGGCGCAGCTCGAGGAGCGCGGCAAGAGCGCGGACATCCGCACCTTCGACGTGCCGCAGGTGACGGCGCCGGGAACGGTCGAGCCGCGGGCGCTGCTGCCGTCGTTCCTCTACCTCGCGACGGCGGAAGAGGCTGCGGCGGAAGGTCTGCGTCTGCCGTGGCAGAAGGAAGCGTCTGGTGCGGTGGTCGGCGCACTCGCGGCGAAGCGCGCCGCCGAGGCGCCCGACCGCGTCGTGTCCTCGGCGAAGTCGTGGCTCTGCAACGAGCGCGTCGACCGCACCGCGCCGATCCTGCCCTGGGTGCCCGACGCCGGCCACGCCGCCGACCCCGCACTGCCGCGCTGCTCGCCGCTCGCCGCCGCTACGGCGTACCTCGCACACCTGCGCGACGCCTGGGATCATGCCTTCGCCGCGTCTGATCCAGACGCGCGCCTCGCGTGTCAGGACGTCTTCCTCACCGTGCCGGCTTCGTTCGACGCCGTCGCGCGCGAGCTGACGGTGCGCGCCGCCGCGGACGCCGGCTTGACGCGCGTGCACCTCCTCGAGGAGCCTCAGGCGGCGCTCTACGCCTGGGTCGAAGCGGCCGGCGACGCCTGGCGCAGCGACCTCAAGGTCGGCGACGTGCTGCTCGTGTGCGACGTCGGCGGCGGCACGACGGACTTCAGCGTCGTCCTCGCGGACGAGGAAGACGGCCGCCTCGAGCTGCGCCGCGTCGCCGTCGGCGACCATCTGCTGCTCGGCGGCGACAACATGGACCTGGCACTCGCCTTTGCGGTGCGCCAGCGGCTCGCGAGCGAGGGCAAGCGGCTCGACGCCTGGCAATTTCGCGGCCTCGTGCTGGCGTGCCGCGATGCGAAGGAGCGCCTGCTCTCGAGCGATCCGCCAAACTCCGTTCCGCTCGTCATCCTCGGCCGCGGCAAGAAGCTGGTCGGTGGCACGATCCGCTCGGAGCTCCGGCGCGACGAGGTGAACGCGCTGCTCCTCGACGGCTTCTTCCCGGTGGTCGACGCCGGCGCGCGCGCGCACGCCGCGGAGCAGGCCGGGCTCAGCGAGATCGGGCTGCCGTTCGCGTCCGACGCCGCGGTCACGCGTCACCTGGCCTCGTTCCTCGCCGCGCATCGCTCGGTCGCACACGAAGCCGGTGCGTCGCCCGCCGGCCAGGACGGCATGATTCATCCGACGGCCCTCCTGTTCAACGGCGGCGTCATGCAGGCCGCCGCGCTGCAGCAGCGCGTCGCCGAGGTGCTTGCCGGCTGGGCCGCCAGCGCACGCGTGACGCAGCCGCGCGTCCTGCCCGGCAGCGACCTGACCCACGCCGTCGCGCGCGGGGCGGTGTACTACGGGCTCGCGCGGCGAGGCCGCGGCGTGCGGATCCGCGGCGGCACGGCACGCTCGTACTACGTCGGCGTCGCGAGCTCGATGCCCGCGGTGCCGGGACAGCCGCCGCCGGTCAAGGCGCTGTGCGTCGTGCCGTTCGGAATCGAGGAGGGGACCGAGCTCGACGTGCCGGGAGCCGAGTTCGGTCTGCTGGTCGGCGAGCAGGCGCGTTTCCGCTTCTTCGCATCGTCGACGCGCGGCGACGATCCGGTCGGTCTCGTGCTCGACGAGTGGGACACGGCCGAGCTCGACGAGCTGCCGCCGCTCACCGCCCGGCTCGACGGGAGCCAGTCCGGTCGCGTGCCCGTGCGCCTGTCGGCGCACGTGACCGAGATCGGCACGCTCGAGCTCTGGTTCGTCGCACGCGAGGAAGGCGAGCGCTGGAAGCTCGAGTTCACGGTGCGCGAGACGAGTGCTGCGTGACGCTCCGCCTCCTCGAACGGGCGTCGAGCGCGAGGCCGCGATGAACGAGCGCCGCGCATCGAGTCGCTGGATCGTCGGCATCGACCTCGGCACGACGAACTCCGCCGTCGCGAGCGTGCGCCCCGCGGCCAATGCGCAGGTCGCGGTCTTCCCGATCCCGCAGCTCGTGGCCGAGGGCGAGACGCTCGAACGGCCGGCGCTGCCGTCCGCGATCTACCTCGCCGGCGAGCGGGACGTGCCGGCGGGAGCGCTCGCATTGCCGTGGCGCGAGGACCGGCGCTACGTCGTCGGCGCCCTGGCGCGCCGCCTGGGCGACCGCGTGGCGGGACGGCTCGTCACCTCGGCGAAGTCGTGGCTCTGCCACGGCGGCGTCGACCGCTCGGCGGCGATCCTGCCCTGGGGCGGCGATCCGGACGTACCGAAGCTCTCGCCGGTGACGGCGTCGACCCGCATCCTCGAGCACCTGCGCGACGCGTGGAACGCCGCGCACCCCGAAGCGCCGCTCGCCGAGCAGGACGTCGTCCTCACCGTCCCCGCGTCCTTCGACGAGGTCGCGCGCGAGCTCACGGTGCGCGCCGCGAGCGCAGCCGGGCTCGAGCGGGTTCGTCTCCTCGAGGAGCCCCAGGCGGCGATCTATGCATGGATCGACGCGCATCCCGACTGGCGTCAGCTCCTGCCGACCGACGGCACCGTGCTCGTGGTCGACGTCGGGGGCGGCACGACCGACTTCTCGCTCATGGCCGTGCGCCGCGGCGCCGAGGGCCTCGGCCTCGAGCGCATCGCGGTCGGCGACCACCTGCTGCTCGGTGGCGACAACGTCGATCACGCGCTCGCGAGGCTGATCGCGCAGCGCAGCGAGGAGGCCCGAGCGCTCGACGCGGCGCGCTGGCAGCAGCTCACGTCGCTGTGCCGCGATGCGAAGGAGCGGCTCCTCGGCGAGCAAGCGCCGCCGAGCGTCGTCGTCTCCGTCCCCGGCCGCGGGCGGGGGCTGATCAGGGGCACGGTGAGCGCGACCTTGAGCCAGGACGACGTGCTGCGCGTCGTCCTCGACGGCTTCGTCCCGGTCGTCGAGCGTGACGCGCGGCCGCGCGCGCAGCAGGGCGCCGGCCTGAGCGAGCTCGGGCTGCCGTTCGCGAGCGATCCCGAGATCACCCGCCACCTGGCGCGCTTTCTCGCGACGGCGACGGATCCCACCGTGTCCGAGGACGCAGCCGGCGGTCCGGCGCCGGCGCCGACCGCGGTGCTGTTCAACGGCGGCGCGCTCAAGGCCGCGGCGATGCGGTCGCGGATCCTGGACGCCATCGAGTCGTGGTACGGCGCGCGGCCGGTCGAGCTCGCCGGCGGCGACCTCGATCTCGCGGTGGCGCGCGGCGCGGCCGCCTACGGCCGAGCGCTGCGCG
>JBFMAS010000397.1:0-7099 GCA_040755575.1 Thermodesulfobacteriota bacterium | reverse complement strand
GCGCGCAGGCGCTCGAGGTCGGGCTCGACGTCGACGTCGAAGCCGCGCTCGAGCAGCGCCGTCGCGAGGCCGCCCGCTTGCGCGCGGGCGAGCGTCGCCGCGAGCACCGAGCCCGTTCCCCAGGCGACGCCGTCGAACACGTCGGGCACGCCGCGGGCGGCGATCAGGTAGTAGCCGCCGTCGTCCGCCGGGCCGAGCACGAGGTCGGCCTGCGCGAGGTGCGCGAATGCGTTGCGCACGGTGTCGACCCGGAGCTGCGGCATGTCGGAGCCGACGATCGCGCAGCGCGCGAAGCCCGCACCGAGCATGCGGGCGAAGGCGTCGCGCATGCGTGCGCCGAGGTCGTCGCCCTGCTGCACGAAGACCGTGCGCGGATCGAGCCCGAAGCGCTCCGCGAAGCCGCCTTCGGGCGGGGCGACCGCCCAGCGCACGGCGAACGGCGCGGCGGCGAAGCGGTCGCGCAGGTCCGCGACGAACGCCGCGTACAGCGCCGCCGCGGTGCGGTCGCCGATCGAGCGCGCGAGCCTCGTCTTGACGCGGCCCGCGTCGGGCGAGCGCGCGAACACGACCAGCACGTCCGCGGCGCCGTGGCTCGTCATCGCGGGCGAGCGTACACCATGCCGCGCGGCGGTGCTTTGCGGCCCCGGGCAATGTTGCTACATCAGCCGGAGCCCGTCGCGTGCCGCAGCGGCCGCGCGGGCGGTTTGTCGTCCGCCACTCCGCTCAATCCTTGCCGGGGAGCCAGCCGATGGATCTCAGCTTCAGCGCCGAGTACGAGAAGTTCCGCGAGGAGGTGAAGGCGTTCCTCGCCGCGAACTGGACCAAGGAGGACGCCGCCGCGGCGCCGCCGGTCGACGAGCGGGCGACGCTCGGCGGTGCGGTGCGCACCGACTCGCGCGCGAACGAGCTCCGCCGCAAGGCGATCGAGCGCGGCTACCTCTACCGGCACGTGCCGAAGCGCTACGGCGGCTCCGAGCGGCCGCCCGACCCGCTGGCGCAGACGATCATCGCCGAGGAGTTCCGCAAGGTGCAGGCGCCGCACGAGGTCATCGGCCAGGGGCCGAGCATGCTCGTGCCGACGCTGATCGAGCACGGCACGGAGGAGCAGAAGCAGAAGTTCGTCCTGCCGACGATCCTCGGCGAGCTCAGGTGGTGCCAGGGCTACTCCGAGCCCGGCGCCGGCTCGGACCTGGCGTCCTTGCGCACGCGCGGCGTGCGCGAGGGCGACGACTGGGTGATCAACGGGCAGAAGATCTGGACGTCCGACGCGCAGCACGCCGACTGGATGTTCTGCCTCGTGCGCACCGAGCCCGAGGCGCCGAAGCACGAGGGCATCAGCTACATCCTGATCGACATGAAGACGCCGGGCATCGACGTGCGGCCGCTGCGCCAGATGACAGGCACGGCCGACTTCAACGAGGTCTTCCTCGAGAACGTGCGCGTCCCGTACTCGAACCTGGTCGGCAAGCGCGGCCAGGGCTGGATCGTGTCGCGCTCGACGCTCAAGCACGAGCGCGCCCTGATCGGCAGCTCGAGCATGACGCGGCGGGTGTTCGACGGCGTGCTGATGCTCGCGCAGTCGACGCAGCTTCGCGGCCGGCCCGCCATCCAGGACCCGATCATCCGCAACCGTCTGGTCGAGCTCGAGGCCAAGCTGCGCGCGAGCGAGTACCACGGCTTCCGCCAGCTCACGATGAGCGCGCGCGGCGAGGAGCCCGGCATGGCGGGCCTGGTCAGCAAGCTCTACTCGACGCAGCTCGGCTACGACATCGGCAAGCTCGCGATGGACGTGGTGGGCGACCGCGGCGCGCTCGCCGCGGGCGAGCCCGAGGCGCCGTTCGGCGGCATGCTGGTCAGCGCCTACATGTGGTCGCTCGGCGTGCTGATCGCCGGCGGTACGGCCAACGTGCAGCGCAACATCATCGCCGAGCGCGGGCTCGGCCTGCCCCGCGACCCGGCCGCCTCGCGCCGCTGATCCCGAGGACGACGAGCATGGATTTCGGACTGACCCAGGACCAGCTCCTGCTGAAGGACACCATCCGCCGCTTCCTCGAGGAGCAGTGCCCGACGACGCGCGTGCGCCAGGTGATGGACGGCCCGACCGGGCACGACCCCGAGCTCTGGAGCGGGCTCGTCGACCTCGGCGTGACCGGCCTCTACGTCGACGCGCAGCACGGCGGCGCCGGGCTCGAGCTGCTCGACCTGGCTCTCGCCGCGGAGGAGCTCGGCTACAACGCGACGCCGGGGCCCTTCCTCGGCAACGCGCTCGCGCAGATCGCGCTGGCGCTCGGCGGCGACGACGAGCAGCGCCGCCGCTTCCTCCCGCAGCTCACCGACGGCAGCCGCATCGGCACCTTCGCGCTCGGCGAGGCCGACGGCGAGTGGCGGCCGGAGAAGGTCGCGACGCGCGCGGAGCGCGGCCGCCTCACCGGCACCAAGGTGCTGGTGCCGTACGGCTCGCTCGCCGACGTGCTGGTCGTCGCGGCGCGCGACGAGGACGGGCCGGGCCTGTGGCTCGTCGAGCAGGGCGCCGCCGGCATGAAGGCGACCGACTACCTGTGCAACGACCTCACCCGCCGCCTCTCGCAGGTCGAGCTCGACGGCACACCCGGCGTCGAGCTGCCGGGCGGCGCGGCGGCGGCCGCACGCGTGCGCGACGCGGGCTGCGTGCTGCTCGCCGCCGACGCCTTCGGCGGCTGCCGCCGGATGCTCGACATGGCGGTGTCGTACGCCAAGCAGCGCGAGCAGTTCGGCCAGATCATCGGCGCGTTCCAGGCCGTCAAGCACCAGCTCGCGAACCTCGCCTGCGAGCTCGAGCCGACGCTGTCGCTGTGGTGGTACGCGGCGCACGCGTTCGACCGCATCCAGGACGAGTCGGCGCACCGCGCCGCGCTCGCCAAGGCGCTGCTCAGCGACACGTTCGACCGCTTCGCACGCGACACGACCGAGCTGCACGGCGGCATCGGCTTCACCTGGGAGTTCGACCTGCACCTCTGGTTCCGCCGCGCGATCTTCGACCGCAGCTTCCTCGGCGACGCGAACGACCACCGCGCCCGCGCCGCAGAGCTCGCGGGATGGTGAGCCGATGCTGCAGACGGGCGATTTCAAGAAGGGCGTCCGCATCCTGGTCGACGGCGACCCGTTCGTGATCCAGGACGTGCACGTGCAAACGCCGTCCGCGCGCGGCGCGTCGTCGCTCACCAAGGTGCGGCTGCGCAACCTGCGGACGGGGCAGGTGCTCGACAAGACCTTCCGCGGCGGCGACCGCGTCGAGGAGCCGAACCTCGAGCTGCGCGCGGTGCAGTTCCTCTACCGCGACGGCGACGACTTCCACTTCATGGACACGCAGAGCTACGACCAGTTCTCGCTCTCGGCCGGCGAGCTCGGCGACGCCGCGGGCTACCTGAAGGACGGCATGGAGGGGCTGCGCTCCGTGGTGTTCAACGGCAAGGTGATCTCCGTCGACCTGCCGACCACGGTCGTCCTGCAGGTCGTGGAGACCACGCCGCCGCTCAAGGGCGCGACCGCCCAGGCGCAGACCAAGGCCGCGACGCTCGAGACCGGGCTCGTCATCCAGGTGCCGGCCTACCTCGAGAGCGGCGAGCTGGTGCAGGTCGACACGCGCGAGGCGCGCTTCGTCGCGCGCGCCAAATCGTGATCTGACGCGTTTCGCCGCGGGCGGTGCCGCTGCTACCCTCGCGTCATGATCCTCACCCATGACGCGATCCTCGACGAGATCGCGCGCCGCCGCATCGTCGTCGAGCCGTTCAGCCTCGAGCAGGTCGGCCCCGCGTCGATCGACCTGCACCTCGGCGACGAGATCCGCGTGCTGGCGGGCGGGCCGCACGTGATCGACGTCAACGACCAGGCGGACTTCCGCACCGTCACCGAGGTGCGCCCGCTGGTCGAGCCCTACGTGCTGTCGCCGGGCGAGACCATCCACGGCATCACGCGCGAGCGCATCACGCTGCCGGGCGACGTCGGCGGCTGGCTCGAGGGACGCTCGCGCTTCGCGCGCCTCGGGCTGATGATCCACGTCACCGCGGGCTTCGTCAGCCCGGGGGTGTCGAACCGCCAGGTGCTCGAGATCAGCAACGTCTCGACGCGGCCGCTCGCGATCCACGCCGGCACCCGCATCTGCCAGATCGTCCTGCAGCGCTGCGAGGGCAGCGCGGTCTACGCCGGGCGCTTCGCGACGCAGGAGCGGCTATAGCCTCCCCGCCCGCGCGCGTCCGCGCGCGGCGCTGGCCGCGCGTCGCCGTCGCGCTCGCCGGCGCGGTCGTGGTGGGCTACGTCGGCCTGCGCCTCGCCGCACGCGCCTCGGGCGGGCCGCTCGGCCCGATCCCCGGCGGCCGCCTCGCCGGCCCGCTCGCGGCCGACCAGGACCCGGACTGGTCGTTCACCGACGCGATCGACACCATCCAGGTCGAGGTCGCGCCGGACGACCCGCTGTCGGTGACGACGTGGGTGATCGCGCACCAGGGCGGGCTCTACGTCACGGCCGACTTCCTGAACCCGTGGAAGCGCTGGCCGCACCTCGCGGTCGCGGACCCGCGCGTGCGGCTGCGCATCGGCGGCGAGATCTACGAGCGCACGGCGGTGCGCGTCACCGACCCGCGGGAGATCGAGGAGCTGCGCCGCGCCGTCGCCGACAAGTACGACGTCTCGCCGCACGGGCTCGCGGCGAAGGTCGAGGTCTGGTTCTTCCGCATGGACGCGCGGCGCTGACGCGCGTCGGCTCTCACGCGCGCGGCTGCTGCTGGGTGAGGCAGTGGAAGGCGCCGAGCCCCCAGACGAGGTCGTTCGCGCGGATCCCGACCACGCGCCGGCCGGGGAAGAGACGCCGCAGCGTCTCGAGCGCCCGCTCGTCGTTCGCGCAGCCGAAGGTCGGCGCGAGCACGGCCGCGTTGGCGACGTAGAAGTTGGCGTAGCTCGCGGGCAGGCGCTGGCCCTCGTGCTCGACCGGCGACGGCATCGGCAGCGTCACCACCTCGAGCGCGCGGCCGCGCGCGTCGCGCATCGTGCGCAGGCGCGCGAGGTTGTCCTGCAGGACGTGGTGGTTCTCGTCGCGCGGGTCCTCCTCGACCACGGTGACCACGACGCCGGGCGCGACGAAGCGCGTCAGGTCGTCGACGTGGCCGTCGGTGTCGTCGCCGGCGATGCCGTCGCCGAGCCAGAGCACGCGCTCGACGCCGAGGAAGTCGCGCAGCCGCGCCTCGATCTCGTCGCGCGAGAGCTGCGGGTTCCGGTTCGGGTTCAGCAGGCACGCCTCGGTCGTGAGCAGCGTGCCCTCGCCGTCGCCGTCGATCGAGCCGCCCTCGAGGATCATGCCGGGCGAGAAGCACGGCACGCCGAGCAGCCCTGCGACGTGGCGCGGCACCTGGTCGTCGAGCTCCCACGGCGGGTACTTGCCGCCCCAGGCGTTGTAGCCCCAGTCGAGCGCCGCGAGCTCGCCGGGGCGCCGGCCGACGACGAAGATCGGCCCGTGGTCGCGGATCCAGGAGTCGTCGGTCGGGATGCGGTGGAGGCCGACGCGCTCGAGCGGCACGCCGCCGTCGAGCAGCAGCACCCTCACCTGCTCCTCGCGCACCGCGTCGCCGACCAGGATCTCGACCCGCTCGCCCGGCACCAGCGCGCGCACCATCTCGACGAAGATCTTCGGCACGGGCTCGAACTTGCCCGGCCACGACGCCTCCTTGTGCGGCCACGCGAGCCAGGTCGCGTCGTGCGGCTCCCATTCGGCCGGCCAGCGGTAGCCGAGCTGCCGCGGGCTGCTAGCGGACGTCGTCAAGGACCTGACGGGTGAGGCCGCCGTACTGGTCGATGCGGCGGTCGCGCAGGAACGGCCAGTGCCGGCGCGTCTCCTCGATGCGCCCGAGGTCGCAGTCGACCACCAGCACCTCCTCGCGGTCGTGGCTCGCGCGCGCGAGCAGCGGCCCGAACGGCGCGGCGACGAACGAGCCGCCCCAGAACTCGACCGTGCCCTCGACGCCGACGCGGTTCGGCGCGGCGACGAAGACGCCGTTGGCGACCGCGTGCGAGCGCTGCACGAGCTCCCACGCCTCGTGCTGCTCCTCGCCGTGCTCGGCCTTCTCCGACTGATGCCAGCCGATCGCCGTCGGGTAGAACAGGATCTCTGCTCCCGTGAGCGCGGTGAGGCGCGCGGCCTCGGGGAACCACTGGTCCCAGCACACCAGCACGCCGACGCGCGCGTGGCGCGTCGCGAAGCTGCGGAAGCCCAGGTCACCCGGCGTGAAGTAGAACTTCTCGTAGTACAGCGGGTCGTCCGGGATGTGCATCTTGCGGTAGAGGCCGGCGAGGCTCCCGTCCGCGTCGAGGACGACGGCGGTGTTGTGGTAGACGCCCGCCGTCCGGCGCTCGAACAGCGAGCCGACGACCACGACCGCGTTGCGCTTCGCGGCCTGCGACAGCGCCTCGGTGCTCGGCCCGGGGATCGGCTCCGCGAGGTCGAAGTTGGCGTGGTCCTCGGACTGGCAGAAGTAGCGCGAGCGGAACAGCTCCGGCAGGCAGACGATCTGCGCGCCCTTGGCCGCCGCCTCGTCGATGCGGGCGAGCGCGCGCTCGAGGTTGTCGCGCACGTCCTCGGAGCAGCGCATCTGCACGAGGCCGACCTTCACCGAACGTCCGCTGTTCGTGCTCATGATCGCCGACCATAACCACGGCCCGGGGCGGGTGCTACCGGCGCCGGCGGATCGTCGTCCGGCAGCGGCGGGCGCACGCCGTGGTCGAGCGGGCGCGCGCCCCGGCCGACGGCGGGCGCGCGCGCGATCGCCGCGTGCACCCAGTCCTTCGCGGTGCGCACGGCGTCAAGCAACGTCGTGCCCCGGGCGAGCAGCGCTGTGATCGCTGCCGACAGCGTGCAGCCGCTGCCGTGCAGCGGCGCCACGTCGAGCCGCGGCGCGGCGAGCTCGCGCAGATCCTCGCCGTCGAGCAGCACGTCGCACGCTGCATCCCCGAGGTGTCCGCCCTTCACCAGCACGGCGCGCGGGCCGAGGTCGCGGATCGCGCGCGCGGCGTCGCGCATCCCGGCGACGTCGCGCACGGGACGCCCCGCGAGGGCGGCCGCCTCGGCGAGGTT
>JBFMAS010000396.1:0-5106 GCA_040755575.1 Thermodesulfobacteriota bacterium | reverse complement strand
GGAGCAAGAGCGAAAAGTCGGCACTACATCGTGTTTCCGCCTTCTCTCACCCGAAACTCTAGGATTTACGGGTCACCCAGCCGCCCGAACTTTATTTTCTGGTGCAGAGCTGCGGAAGTTGGGCTAGTGGCCGCCGACGATCGTGGCCTCGGCCGTGATCGAACCAAGCCCGTCTGGAAGAAGGTACCGTCCCGGGAACTTCGCCTTCGCCGCGGCGTGGAGCTGCTCGACGAACACCTTCACGTCCTCGAGCGCGCGATCCGCTGACTCGGGCGACACTGCCCTCGAGATGCTCGATCGCAGGAAGTCGCGATCGTCGTCGCTCAAGGGGCCGGCCCCCGACGCTGTCTCCGGCCTCCCGTGTGCCAGCTGGTTGCGAAGGCGCTGAAGATGGCAGAGCGTCTGAACTGGACGATGACCCTTGTCGGCTGGGAGGTCGCACAGCCGGGCGAGTTGCTCGAGCTTGGCGACGGCACCGCCGGTCTTGAACCGCTCGCGTTCGTCCTCCCAGTCCTTCGGCGCGATGCGCTGCCCCAGGTAGTTGGCGTACGCCTCGACGGCGAGGTGCGCGAACAGCAGCGCCGCCAGGTCGAGCTGCTTTCCGCCCGGCGTTCCATCGCGCCTGAGCTGCTGGTAGTGCAGCGCGGCGTTCCACAGCTCGACGTGCGTGTGGAACGTCGAGCTGAACCTCGGCTTCAGCGGTCTGCGGCCGGCTTCGTCGGCCGGCAGCCGCCCGTCGTCATCTTCGGCTCCCATCGGCATGCTGCCCTCCCGTGTACTCAGGGTGACGAGGGTCGGATGCTGCGGTTCATCGACCGCGCGTCGGCGATCTTGGCTCGAATCTGTGAGCAGTCGAAGCCCTGCAGCTCGTACGGCGGCAGCAGGGCTTCGAGCTCGTCGGCGTCGTACGCCACGACGTGTCGTTCGCCCGTGCAGCAGCGGCGAACCACCACCTCCCATGGGGTGTTGTCCGACGTCCGCTCCCCCGTCAGGTCTCTCTGAATGGTGAAGCTCTTCGACTCACCCTGCAGCGCCGCCGCATCGTGGTCGCAGACCAGCCGGTCGCAACGGTCGGAGCCCATCCGTCACCTCCCAAAGCGGGCCGGAACCGCGCCCGCGGAGACGGACACCTTCGGCCTCGCGTGCACTAGGCGTGCACTATGCTGACGACATCTTGATGGGTCGCGTTGCGGTGGTTCCGCGAAGACGTGCTCTTTCGCGGAGTTGCGGAATGGGCCGCCCCGGGATCGAACCGAGGACCCGCTGATTAAGAGTCAGCTGCTCTACCAACTGAGCTAGCGGCCCACCGGGTTCTTACCCACCTCCGCTCGGACGCGCAACCACGGGCGCCACTCGGTCACCAGCAACGCGCAGCGAAGCAGGCGCCGAGACTCGAGCGAGCGTCAAGAGCACGAGAGCCGGCCACGTCTCGCGACGCCGGCCGGCTCTCGTTGCGGGTGAGCGAAGGGCTTCGAACCCTCGACCCCCGGAGCCACAATCCGGTGCTCTACCAACTGAGCTACGCCCACCACGGAGGGACGTAGCGGAGGTATCGGTCGCGCCCGCGCGCGTCAACGCGGCCCGAGCCGTGCGCGTCCACGAGCGAGGAGCAACCGCGTGCCACCCGCGGCGACGCGGCGCACGCAACGCGCCAGGAGGGATTCGAACCCCCGACCCACGGCTTAGAAGGCCGTTGCTCTATCCCCTGAGCTACTGGCGCAGATCCGGTGCGATGCGGAACGGGAAGTCGGGGCGAGAGGATTTGAACCTCCGACATCCTGCTCCCAAAGCAGGCGCGCTACCAGGCTGCGCCACGCCCCGTGAATCTCGCCTCCGACGAGCAAAGCGACGGAAAAGCCTACGGTTCGTCCCGCGACGTGTCAACGCGCCGCGACGCCGCTGAGCTTCCCGAGCAGCGCCTGCATCGCGCGCGCGCGATGCGAGATCCGGTTCTTCTCCTCGGGCGCGACCTCGGCGAGCGTGCGCCCGAGCGCGGCGACGAGGAACACGGGATCGTAGCCGAACCCGCCCGTGCCGCGCGGCGCGCGCGTGATCTCGCCCTCGAGCGTGCCCTCGCCCACCACCCAGTCGTCGCCCTGCACCAGCGCCAGCACGCAGCGGAAGCGCGCGCTGCGCCGCTCCGTGCCGGCGAGCTCGCGCAGCAGCCGCGCGCAGCGGCCCGCATCGTCGAGGCCCGGACCGCCGTAGCGCGCCGAGCGCACGCCCGGCGCGCCGCCGAGCGCGTCGACCTCGAGACCGGAGTCGTCGGCCAGCGCCGCGCCGCCGGTGAACGCGGCGATCGCACGCGCCTTCACGAGCGCGTTGCCGGCGTACGTGCCCTGGTCCTCCTCGACCACCGGCGGCGCGGGCTCGCGCGGCAGCAGGCGCAGGTCGAGAGCGCCGTGTGCGAGCTCGGTCAGCTCTTCGAGCTTGCCGGGGTTCTGCGACGCGAGCGTGACGGGACCGCGGACGCGCACGCGACGGCTCCGCACCCCGAAGAGCGGCTCAGCCGCGCGCGGCCGCGCGCCGCGGCGCTCGCCCGCCGCCGCCGCGCCGCGCCCGAGCGACCCGGGCCGCACCCGCGAAGCTCGCGATCGCCTCCGCCTGCAGGCGGTTGATGCGCTGGATCGCGTCCCACGCGGCGTCGAGCATGCGGCCGAGATCCCGGCGCTCGAAGGTGCGGCCCTCGGCGGTGCCCTGCACCTCGACCAGGCCGCCGCTGCCGGTCATGACGAAGTTGGCGTCGACCTCGGCGCGGCTGTCCTCCGTGTACGCGAGGTCGACCAGCAGCTCGCCGTCGACGATGCCGACGCTGATCGCCGCGACCGGCTCGCGCAGCGGCAGCTCGGCGAGCGCGCCCTCGTTCACCAGGCGCGCCAGCGCGTGCGCCACCGCGACGTAGGCGCCGTTGATCGCCGTCGTGCGCGTGCCGCCGTCCGCCTGCAGGACGTCGCAGTCGACGAACAGCGTCCGCTCGCCGAGGCGGTCGAGGTCGACGACCGCCCGCAGGCTGCGGCCGATCAGACGCTGGATCTCGTGCGTGCGCCCCGACACCTTGCCCCTGACCGACTCCCTCTGGCTGCGCGTGTGCGTCGCACGCGGCAGCATCGAGTACTCGGCGGTGAGCCAGCCGCGCCCCTTCCCCACGAGGAAGTCCGGCACGCGGTCCTCGACGCTCACGGCGCACAGCACCTGCGTCGAGCCGGCCGTGACCAGCGCCGAGCCCTCGGCGTGCGCGAGGAATCCGGGCTCGATCCGCATCGGGCGCGTCTCGAGCGCAGCCCGACCGTCGCTGCGCCGCGCTTTGGAACGTGCGGCAAAGGGAGTACGCTTGCGCGGCGACGACATCGGGCCCGCCCTAGCAGCCCGGTCCGGGGGCGGCAAATTTTCGGCGGAGGTCGCTAAAGACCTGCCGCGAAAGTGGCGAAACCGTGACTACGGAGCGAGCGCACAGGACACACGCGGAAAAGGTCCCCGATGGCGTTTTTCAAGGAAGTCGTTTCGTATTCCTCATCCGGGGCGCGTGTCCCTGGCGCTGACCGGAAAGAGAGCGGGATGCAGACGACCCCACCGACCCAGCTCATCGGCGAGCACCCGCTGATCGAACGGGTCCAGCGCCTCATCCGCCGCGTCGCTGCCACCGACGCGACCGTGCTCATCCTGGGCGAGAGCGGCACCGGCAAGGAGCTCGCCGCGCGCTCCGTGCACGCCGCGAGCCGCCGCGCGGACCGGCCGTTCATTCCCGTCAACTGCGGCGCGATCCCCGCCGAGCTGCTCGAGTCCGAGATGTTCGGCCACGAGAAGGGCTCCTTCACCGGCGCCGTCGGCGCGCGCGCCGGCATGTTCCAGCTCGCCAACGGCGGCACCATCTTCCTCGACGAGATCTCGGAGATGAGCCCCGTCCTGCAGGTGAAGCTCCTGCGCGTGCTGCAGGACCGCGAGGTCCGCCCGGTCGGCGCCGACCGCGCCTTCAAGGTGGACGTGCGCGTCATCGCGGCGACCAACAAGGACCTCGCGATGCAGGTCGAGCGCGGGCTCTTCCGCGAGGACCTGTTCTACCGGCTCGAGGTGATCCCGATCACGCTGCCGCCGCTGCGCGAGCGGCGCTCGGACATCCCGCTGCTGGTCAAGCACTTCCTCGACCGGCACAACCAGAAGCGCAGCGACCTCCAGGTGACGATCACCGAGGAGGCGATGGTCCACCTCTGGGAGTACGACTGGCCGGGCAACGTCCGCGAGCTCGAGAACCTGCTCGAGCGGCTCGTCATCCTCTCGGAAGACGGCGTGGTGCGGATCGAGAACCTGCCGCCGAGCATCCGGTCGTTCATCTCCGAGAAGAAGATCCCGAGGCCCGTCATGACCGAGGAGGGCCTTGACCTGACCAACGCCGTCGAGGAGTTCGAGAACCGGCTCATCGAGGAGGCCTTGCGGCGAACCAAGGGCAACAAGCAGGCGGCAGCCCGTTTGCTTGGACTGAAGCGAACGACGCTGGTCGCGAAGCTCCGCCGCAGGCGTGGTGGCGTGGCGGCGGCGGGCGGCGCGACGGCGGCTTGACGTGAACGAAAGTGCAGCAGCGGTGGTAACGGTGGGTCGGGTGCTGGTGGTCGACGACGACGAGGATTCGCGTCGTCTGCTCGCCCACCTGCTCGAGCGCAAGGGATACTCCGTGGTCCTCGCCGACGGGGGCGCGTCCGCGCTGTCGACGCTCGCGCAGCAGGACGTCGACGTCGTCGTGCTCGACGTCATGATGCCGAACATGGACGGCTTCGCCGTCTGCCGCGAGCTCAAGAAGTCGCCCGGCACGGCGACGCTGCCCGTCATCCTGCTGACCGCCCGCGACGACATCGAGACGCGCGCGACCGGGATGAAGCTCGGCGTCAGCGAGTTCCTCGCGAAGCCGGTCAACAAGGAAGAGCTCTACGCCCGCGTCCGCACGCAGATCGAGGGCCGCCAGCGCGGCCGCCAGCTCGAGCAGGCACAGCGCCGGGCGGATTCGATTAGTTAGGGCGCTCGGCCGCGCGCTGCGCGCGCCGGTTCAACGAGGGGGCACGCGCCCCCACGCCCACGCGGCGAAGCCGCGCGGGGCCCACTCCCCGCGCTCGCTGG
>JBFMAS010000395.1:0-3805 GCA_040755575.1 Thermodesulfobacteriota bacterium | reverse complement strand
CGGCCGGCGCGTACGGCTCTTCGAGAAGGCCGGCGAGCTCGGCGGCCGGGCGACGACGCAGGCCAAGGACGGCTTCTCGTTCAACCTCGGGCCGCACGCGCTCTACCGCACGAGCGCTGCGATGCGCGTGCTCGATCTGCTCGGCATCCGTCCCGAGGGCTCGACGCCGCTCGGGTCGGGCGCCTGGGCGGTGCGCGGCGGCACCCGGCACGGCCTGCCGGGCGGCTTCTTCTCGCTGCTGACGACGAGCCTGCTCGGCGTCGCGGGCAAGATGGAGGTGGCCCGTCTGCTGGCGCGCATACAGTCGATCGACGTCGAGCCCCTGCAGAGCGTCACGGTCGAAGAGGGAGTCGCGCGCCTCGCGCGGCGCGAAGAGGTGCGCGAGCTCCTCGCCGCGCTCTTCCGCCTCACGTCGTACGGCAACGCGCCGCGGCTGCAGAGCGCCGGCGCGTCGCTCGAGCAGCTCCAGCGCGCGCTCGGCGGCAACGTGCTCTACCTGCACGGCGGCTGGCAGCAGCTCGTCGACGCGCTCCGCGGCGTCGCCGTCGCGGACGGTGTCGAGATCACGAGCGCGGCGCGCGTCGAGGCGGTGGAGAGCGCGCACGCGGCCGGTACGCCGCACGTCGTGCGCGTCTCGGGCGGGCGCTCGGTCGCGTGCGCGGCCGTCATCCTCGCCGTGCCGCCCGCCGACGCCGCGGCGCTCCTCACCGGCGCGGCGCGCGCGACCGTCTCGCGCTGGGCGGAGCAGGCGGTCCCGGTCGAGGCCGCCTGCCTCGACCTCGCGCTGTCGCGCCTTCCCGAGCCGCGCTCGACGTTCGCGCTCGGCATCGACGAGCCGCTGTACCTCTCCGTGCACTCGGCGGTCGCGCGCCTCGCCCCCGAGGGCGGCGCGCTCGTGCACGTCGCCAAGTACCTCGATCCGGACCAGCCGGCCGACCCGACGCGCGACCAGCGCCAGCTCGAGCAGCTCATGGAGCTGGTCCAGCCGGGCTGGCGCGCGCACGTCGTGCACCGCCGCTTCCTGCCGCACGTCGTCGTCGCGAACGCCGTCGTCACGGCGGCGCACGGTGGGCTTGCGGGCAGGCCGGGGCCCGAGGTTCCCGGCGTGCCCGGGCTCTACGTCGCCGGCGACTGGGTCGGCCAGGAAGGGATGCTCGCCGACGCGAGCCTCGGCAGCGCGCGGCGCGCGGCGGAGCACTGCGTGCGCGCCGTGCCCGCCGTCGCGGTGGCTGCTTGAGCGACCCGCGCGCCAGAGCCGCCGCGCGGCCCCGCGCCGGCGCCGGCGCCGAGCGGGCCGACGGCGACGCGCTCGGGACCCTGTTCCGCGAGCACCAGCGCTTCCTCTGGGGCCTCTGCTACCGGCTGACGGGCAGCGCGGCGGACGCCGACGACCTCGTGCAGGCGACCTTCGTGCGCGCGCTCGAGCGGCCGCCGGCACGCACCGACGAGCCGTGGCGGCCGTGGCTGACGCGCGTTGCGGTGAACCTCGGCCGCGACCTGCTGCGCCGCCGCAAGCGGCGTGGCTACGTCGGCCCGTGGCTGCCGTCGCCGATCGAGACGGGCGAGCAGCCGCTCGCCTCGTTCGAGCCGGAGATCGCGTCGGGCGTCACCACCGAGGGCCGCTACGACATGCTCGAGAGCGTGTCGATCGCATTCCTCGTCGCGCTCGAGGCGCTGACGCCGAAGCAGCGCGCCGTGCTGCTGCTGGCGACGTCTTCGACTACACGGTCGCCGAGACGGCGGCGGCGCTCGGGGTGTCGGAGCCCGACGTCAAGACGACGCACCACCGCGCGCGCCGCGCGATGGAAGGCTACGACGGCCGGCGCTGCCGTCCCACGCGCGAGGTGCAGGAGAAGACGCGCAGCGCCGTCGCGCGTCTCATGACCGCGCTCACCACCGGCGACACGGAGATCGCGGAGCAGATCCTGGCGCCGTCGGTCGTCGCGCTCACCGACGGCGGCGGCGAGTTCTTCGCGGCGCGCGTCCCGGTCGTCGGCCGCGACCGCGTGCTCAAGTTCTACGGCAACGTCGTGCAGCGCCGGCCCGGCGTGACGTCGTCGCGCATGGCGATCGTCAACGGCCTGCCGGCGCTGGTCAGCGAGTTCGTCCAAGAGGTGCCACGCCAGGCGACGCGCCTCGTGACCTGCTTCACGGTCGACGGCCAAGGGCACATCGACCGGATCTACTCCGTGCTCGCGACCGCCAAGCTCGCCGCGATGCGCTTCGACACGGACGCGCAAGGTGCGTGACGCTCGCCCGGCGTGCCGCGACGACCCTCCATCCTTGACCACCTCGCACGAGCGGAAGATGGTGGGCCCGGATGGACTACACGGGCAAGGTGGTCGTCGTCACCGGGGCGTCGTCCGGCATCGGCTGGGTGACGGCGCGCGCCTTCGCGCGCCGCGGCGCCGTGGTGGTCGGCGTCGCGCGGCGGGGCGAGCTGCTGGAGAAGCTGGTCGCGGAGTGCCGCGCCGACTCGCCGCGCTCCTCGTACCTGCAGGGTGACCTCGCCGAGCGCTCGTTCGCCGAGCACGTGATCGACGAGACCGTGCGCCGCGAGGGCCGCATCGACGTGCTGGTCAACAACGCGGCGATCTCGAAGCACAAGCACCTCTTCCACATGGCGGCCGACGAGGCCGAGGTCGTCATGCGGGTCAACTTCCTGTCCTGCGTGTGGACGACGCTCGCGGCGATCCCCTACATGCTGGCGCGCGACGGCGGCACGATCGTCAACGTGTCGTCGTTCGCGGCCAAGGTCGCGCCGCCGCGCGAGGCGATGTACGCGGCGTCCAAGGCCGCGATGAACGCCTTCAGCGAGGGCCTGTGGAACGACCTCGCCGGCTCGGGGATCCACGTCGCGCTGGTCAACCCCGGTCCCATCGACACCGAGATCTGGCTCAAGGAGGACGAGCCGCCGGCCTACGACGGCAGGAAGCATCCGCCGGAGATCGTCACCGACGCGATCTTCGAGGCGATCGAGCAGCGCGTGCACGAGATCACGGTGCCGCGGCGCAGCCTGCAGCTCGTCACCGCGCGCCTCCTGCGCCTGCTCGCGCCGTCCGTGCTGCGCCGGGGCATGGCGCGCATGGATCCGGTGCCGGACGACGTCATCGCGCGGGCGCGCGAGCGCGCGCGCCGCGGCAAGCGCCTCGGCGACCTGAGCGAGGGCTGAGGAGGGTGCCGGCGATGCACGCGCGCGGTCACGACGCTCGCCCGACGCGACGGCTGCTGCTCGTGAACGGGCGCGTCCTGACGATGGACGCGGTCCGCACGGCGGCTCGCGTGGTGGCCGTCGAGGACGAGACCATCGTCGCGGTCGGCGACGACGCCCTGGCCGCAGCGCATCCGGGTGCCGAGGTGCACGACCTCGGCGGCCGCACGCTCGTGCCCGGCTTCATCGACGCGCACAACCACCTGTCGATCGCCGCGCTGCACCCGCTGTGGGCCGACCTCTCCCGCGTCGGCACGATGGAGGAGCTGCGCGCCGCGCTGGCCGAGCAGGCGGCACGCGAGCCCGAGGCGGAATGGATCCGCGGCTTCGGCTGGAACGAGGCCGACGGCCTGACGCTCGACCGCGCGGACCTCGACGCGCTCGGCCTCGCGCGCCCGGTGATCGTCGCCCACTTCACGCTGCACCAGGCGGTCGTCTGCTCGCGCGGCCTCGATGCTCTCGGCATCGGACGCGCAACGCCGGACCCGCCGGGCGGCGAGATCGTGCGGCGGTTTGACGGCGAGCCGAGCGGTCTGCTCGTCGAGCGCGCGTGGAGCGAGGCACACGCGCGCTCGGTCGCCGCCTACCACGATC
>JBFMAS010000394.1:1301-2288 GCA_040755575.1 Thermodesulfobacteriota bacterium | reverse complement strand
GGCAGGAGCCCGGCGACCGCACGATGCCGGCGCAAGGCACCCCACGCGCGGCGTGACACGCGCGACGATCGGCCGAAGGCGTCCACCCGTCAAGCCATCCCCTCATCGTGGGATCTCCGCACCCGCCGGCTCTGCTAGGCTCCTCTTCGATGCCGCGCCACGCCACCGCCCCCCCGGCGACCATCCTGCTGGTCGAGGACGACGACCCGACGCGCGAGCGGCTCGCGGCCGCCCTCGCCGCCCACCCGCGGCTCTCGCTGCTCGGTGCGTGCGGCTCGTTCGCCGAGGCCGAAGCGGAGCTCGCTCGCCGCGTGCCCGACGTGCTGCTCACCGACATCGGCCTGCCCGACGGCACCGGCATCGACCTGATCCGCAGCGCCCGCGCCGCGAGCCCGCGCACGCAGGCGATGGTCATCACGGTGTTCGGCGACGAGGAGACCGTCGTGCGGGCGATCGAGGCCGGGGCGGCCGGCTACCTGCTGAAGGACCAGACCGCGCTCTCGATCGCCGAGTCCGTGATCGAGCTGCTCGACGGCGGCTCGCCGATCAGCGCACCGATCGCGCGCCTCCTGCTGCGCCGCATCGCCGCCGGCGCGGCACCCGCGCACGCCGCCGCGAGCGCGGGCGACGGCGCCGCGCGCGCGGGCCGGCCGCTGCTCTCGGAGCGCGAGCACGAGGTGCTCAACCTGGTCGCGAAGGGCTTCAGCTTCCCCGAGATCGCGCGCCTGCTCGGCGTGTCGCCGCACACCGTGACGACGCACGTGCGGCACATCTACGAGAAGCTCGAGGTGCGCTCGCGCGGCGAGGCCGTGTTCGAGGCGGTGCAGCAGGGCCTGATCCGGCTCACCGAGTAGCCCGTGCGGCGGCGGGATTGCGCACCGGCGGCGAAGGCGGCATGACCGCGACGTGCGGTCCCCGGCGCGCGCAGCGCTTCTCCTAATCTGCCCGATCCTGGCGCTCGCGGCCTGCGAGCGTGACGTGCCCGCG
>JBFMAS010000394.1:0-1291 GCA_040755575.1 Thermodesulfobacteriota bacterium | reverse complement strand
GCGCCGCCGTCGTCGCCCGGCGGCGCCGCGGCACCCGCCGCCGAGCGCAACCTCGCCATGGGCACCGGCGAGGCGCGCAACCCCGAGCCCTTCACGCGCGAGCGGCGCCTGCTCGACGCCGTGCAGCGCAACGACCGAGCGACGATCGAGCGCGCGCTCGAGCTCGGCGTTCCGGTGGACGCCAAGGACGACCTCGGGCGCTCCGCGCTGCTGCTCGCGGCGAGCGACGCGGGCGACCTGGAGCTCGTCCGCTTCCTGCACGCGAAGGGCGCCGCTGTCGACGAGCCGGACGTGCAGGGCCGCGCCGCGCTGAGCCATGCCGCGGCCGAGGGCCGCGTCGAGATCGTGCGCTGGCTCGTCGACAACGGCGCCGAGGTCGATCGGCCAGACTGGCAGCAGCGGACGCCGCTCTTCCACGCCGCGCTGCGCGACCAGACCGCGGTCGTCGCCCTGCTGCTCGATCGCGGCGCCGACCCGAACGTCCGCGACCAGTTCGGCGACACGCCGCTGATCGTCGCCTGCGCCAAGGGCAACGCCGACACCGCGGCGCTGCTCGTCGCGCGCGGCGCCGACCCGTCGCTCGAGGACCAGGAAGGGCGCACCGCGAGCGAGCGCAGCGCGCCCGGAGTCGAAGCCTGCCGGCCCCGCACGCCAGCCTGACCGTCGCGGCGCCCGCCGTGCGCGCAACGGCGCTCGCGCCGCTCGCGTGGGCCGCGGCCGGCGGCGCCCTCTACTTCCTCGCCTACGTCGGCTTCGGCGTCTGGCCGCTGCTGTTCGTGTTCCTGACGCCGCTCTGGCACGCGCTCGAGACGTGCGACGACGACCGTGTCTCCCGCTCGCTGCTGGCGGGGATCACGTTCGGCGCCGTCGCGTATGCCGGCGGCTTCTCGTGGCTGTGGCGGCTCGTCGAGGTGTTCCTCGCCGGCAACGTCGCGCTCGGCGGCGCGCTGTGGCTCGCCTACGGCGCCTGGTTCGCCGCGAGCTTCGCCGCGTACGCGCTCGTCTACCGCGCGCTGCGGCGCCGCGGCGACTCGGTCGCGATCGCGGGGATCGCGCCGCTCGTGCTCGTCGAGTGGCTGTGGCCGCAGATCTTCCCGGTCAACGCCGGCGCCGCCCTGATCTCCGCGCCGGCGCCGCTCGTGCAGGTCGCGGACCTCGGCGGGCCGCTGCTGCTGACCGTGCTGGTCGCCTGCGGCAACCTCGCCGTGTTCGCCACCTGGGGCTGGCTGCGCGGCGCCCGCCCGCGGCCGCGCGCCGCCAGGCACGCGTCGCGGGCCCACGCGGGCGGCGT
>JBFMAS010000393.1:0-17052 GCA_040755575.1 Thermodesulfobacteriota bacterium | reverse complement strand
GAGACGCCCGGCGAGCCGGCGACGCTGCTCGCGGCAGCGGACGGCGGCGGCCCCGGCACGGCGCGGCTCGATCCGGTGGTCGTCACGGCGACGCGCACGCTCGTGCCCTTGTCCGAGGTGCCGCAGACGGTCACGGTGATCTCGCGCGAGGACATCGAGGAGAGCAAGGTCGACACGGTCGGCGATCTGCTGCGCGCGGTGGCGGGCGTCGAGGTGCTGCAGTCGGGCGGACGCGGCACGACGACCAGCGTGTTCATCCGCGGCAGCGAAGCCGACGAGGTGCTGGTGCTGATCGACGGCGTGCAGGTGAACAGCGTGACGCTCGGCGCCTTCGACTTTGCGAACCTGACGCCCGAGGGCTTCGACCGCGTCGAGGTGCTGCGCGGCGGCGGCGGCAGCCTGTACGGCTCGGAGGCGGTCGGCGGCGTGATCAACCTGATCACGCGTCGCGGCGAGTCGCCGCCGTCGGGCGCGATCTCGCTCGCCGGCGGCAACGGCTCGACCGACCGCGAGACGGGCACGTTCTCCGCCGCGACCGACCTGTTCCGGATCGCCGGCTCGGCGACCCACATCCACACCGGCGGCTTCGG
The DNA here is from genome assembly GCA_040755575.1 of Thermodesulfobacteriota bacterium. Taxonomy (GTDB): domain Bacteria; phylum Desulfobacterota; class Binatia; order UBA12015; family UBA12015; genus DATCMB01. The sequence continues at coordinate 16,462 of JBFMAS010000393.1, read as the reverse complement.
CGAGCCCGTGCCGCTCGACGAGAGCGGCACGACGAAGGACAACAACGACGACTACGAGGCGACGACGTTCTCGCTGCGCGGCGACTGGACGCCGACCGAGACCGGCTCGCTGTACGGGATCCTGCACTACGTCGGCAGCGACGTCGGCCTGCAGAACGCGAGCAACTTCCTCGGCGTGCTCGATCCGAACGCGCGCCAGCGCGGCGACTTCTACTTCGCGAAGCTCGGCTGGGAGGACGCGCCGCTGGACGGGCTCACCTACCGCCTGTCGGGCGCCTACGTGCGCGACGACCAGCGCTTCGACGACCCGCCGGACGTGGGCAACGCGGCGGAGACGCGCTCGAGCATCCCATCCGAGATCGTCCAGGGCGACGCGCAGGCGAACTACGCGTGGCGCTGGTCGGTGTCGACGCTCGGCTTCCAGTACACGCGCAAGAGCGCCGACGTGCGCTCGTTCTCGAGCTTCTCGGAGCCGCCGGAGGCGAGCTTCGACGTCGCGCGGGAGGACTACGGCGTCTACGGCCAGGAGCAGATCCGGCTGTTCGAGGACCGGCTGATCGTGCTCGGCAGCGTCCGCTACGACCACGACCAGCAGTTCGGCGACGTCGTCAGCCCGACGGCGGCGATCGCGATGCGGCTGCCGTTCGAGCCCTGGCCGGGATACTTGACGGGGATGCGCCTGCGCGCGACGTACGCCGAGGGCTTCCGCGCACCGACCTTCAACGAGCTCTTCTTCCCCGGCTTCGGCAACCCCGACCTCGACCCCGAGCGCAGCAGCGAGTGGAACGTCGGGCTCGATCTCGAATGGCTCGACGGCCGCGTGGTGCTGTCGGGCACGTACTTCGACCGCCGCGTGACCGACGACATCGTCACCGTGCTGGTCGATCCGGAGACCTTCGAGTTCGCGCCGGTGAACCTCGGTCGCGTCGACGCGCAGGGCGTCGAAGCGATCGTCGAGGCGGACCTGGGGTACGGCTTCGGCTTCGGCGGCACGTACACGTACCTCGGGCTCAGCTCGACCGGCGACGACGGCGTGCCGCGCAGGCCGAACAACCAGATGAGCTCCTTCGTGCGCTACCGCGCGCCGCGCGTGTTCTCGGACGGGGACGCGTTCCAGGCGCGGGTCGACGTGTTCTACGTCGGCGACCGGCCGGACTTCGACCCGCTGACGGGCGACGTGGTCACCAACCCGGCCTACACCCGCGTCGACCTCGCGACCGCGTACCTGCTGCCGTGGCGGCTCCGCGACGTCACGTTCTCGCTGTTCGGCCAGGTGTCGAACCTGCTCGACCGCGACTACGACGAGGTGCTCGGCTTCCCTGCGCTGCCGATCAACGCGCTGGCCGGCGTGCGGGCGGCGTTCTGAGCGCGATGAGCGACGACCCGACGACGGGGCACGCGACGAGCGAGGGCGCCGGCGGCTCGCGTCCCGGCATCGTGGTCGCGGCGCCGCAGAGCGGCTCCGGCAAGACGACGGTGACGCTTGCCGTGATCGCGGCGCTGCGCGCGCGCGGCCTCGTCGTGCAGCCGTTCAAGGTCGGCCCCGACTTCATCGACCCGAGCCACCTGACGGCCGCGGCGGGACGCCGCGCGCGCAACCTCGACGCCTGGCTCACGACGCCCGGCTACGTGACGCGGCTCGCCGCCGACGCGACGCGCGACGCGGACCTCGCCGTGGTCGAGGGCATGATGGGGTTGTTCGACGGCGTCGACGGCGCGAGCGACCGCGGCAGCACCGCCGAGATCGCGGCGCTGCTCGGCTGGCCGGTGCTGCTGGTGGTCGACGCGAGCGCCGCCGCGCGCAGCGTCGCCGCGGTGGTGCGCGGCTTTCGCACCTTCGCCGCCGGCGTGGAGGTCGCCGCCGTGGTCTTCGACCGCGTCGGCGGCACGGGGCACCTGCGGATGCTCGAGGACGCGTGCGCCGGCGAGGGCGTGGTCGTGCTCGGCGGCCTGCCGGCGACCGAGACGCTCGACATCCCGGAGCGCCACCTCGGCCTGCACGTCGCGGGCGAGGCGGGCGGGCCGCACGGCTACGACGCCTTCGCGCGTGCCGCGGTCGAGCACCTCGACCTCGACGCGCTCCTGCGTCTCGTGCGCGAGCGCGCGCCACGGGCGCGCGTCGCGGCCGGGGCGGCCCGGGCGGCCGAGGCGGCGGAGACGCCGCCGGTGCGCCCGCTCGTCACCGCGCGCCCTCGCTGCCGGATCGCCGTCGCCCGCGACGCGGCGTTCTGCTTCTACTACGAGGACAACCTCGAGCTGCTGCGCGCCGCCGGCGCGGAGATCGTCGAGTGGAGCCCGCTCGCGGCGTCGCGCCTGCCGGCCGACGTCGACGGCCTCTACCTCGGCGGCGGCTACCCCGAGCTGCACGCGCGCACGCTCGGGGCGGCGAGCGTCCTCGCCGACGACGTCCGGCGCTTTGCCGCTCGTGGCGGCATGATCTACGCCGAGTGTGGCGGCTTCATGTACCTGCAGCGTGCGATCCGGCTGCTCGACGGCAGCGAAGCGGAGATGGCGGGCGTCCTTCCGGGTATCGTCGCGATGCGCCCGCGGCTGGTCGCGATCGGCTACCGGGAGCGCGCCGTGACGCTCGACGGGCGATGCTTGACGGTGCGCGGCCAGGAGTTCCGCTACTCGAGGCTCGTCGAGTGGCCGGAGCGTGCGACGGTCGACGGCGAGGAGGTGCGGCTGCTCGCGCCGCCGGAAGCCGAGGCGCCGAGCGGCGCAGAGGGCTTCGCCTGGCGGCGGGTCGTCGCGGGCTACGTGCATCTGCACTTCGGCAGCGCGCCGGGCTTCGCGGAGCTGCTCGTGGCGCGCGCGGTCGCCGCACGGGGGAGCCTTGCCTGACGCGCGTCGTGCTTCGCGCGGCGCTGCCGCGAGCGGCGGGCTGCTCGCCCCGCTGATCGTCGGGCTCGTGCTGCTGGGCCCGGTCCTCGCGGATGCGGCGGCCGTAGCGGAGGAGCGCGCGCCCGAGCCTCCTCCGGGCGGCGTCGCGCGCGTCGTGTCGCTCGTGCCGTCGGTGACCGAGACGGTCTTCGCGCTCGGGCGCGGCGACCGGCTGGTCGGCATCTCGACCTTCTGCGACTACCCGCCCGAAGCGGTGCGCTCGATCCCGCGCGCGGGCAGCTACCTGACGCCGAGCGTGGAGACGATCGTGGCGCTCCGTCCCGACGTCGTCCTCGGCGTGCCGACCCCAGGCAACCAGGCGGCGGTCGAGCAGCTGCGCGACCTCGGCGTTCCGGTGGTGATCGTCGGCGAGCAGACGCTCGAGGACACCTGGCGCGCGCTCCGCACGATCGGCCGCTGGGTCGGCAACGACGACGGCGCGGACGCGCTCGTGGCGCGCATCCAGGAGACGCTGGACCAGGTGCGCGCGCGCGCGGCGCGCGAGCGGCCGCGCAAGGTGCTGTTCGTCGTCGGCCACGACCCGCTGGTCGTCGCGGGGCGGGGGCTGTTCATCGACGAGCTGATCGGCGTCGCGGGCGGGATCAACGTCGGCGCGGCGAGCGCCGGCACGTGGCCGCGGCTGTCGCTCGAGACCGTGGTGGCGGCCGCGCCCGACGTGATCATCGACGGCGCCATGGGCTCCGAGGCCGGCGCGAACCTCGCGGCGTACTGGCGGCCGTACGCGTCGGTGCCGGCGGTACGCGAGGGGCGGCTCCGCGCGCAGACCTCGGAGGCGCTGCTGCGCCCGGGGCCGCGCATCGGGGTCGCCGCGCAGGAGCTGTTCGCGCTGATCCATTCCGACGGCGAGCCCGACGGCGCGCCCGACGGGGCGCCGCGCCCCTCGTCGCGGCCCGCGCCGCCGGGTCCGCAAGCGTGAGCACGGCGCCGTCCGCCGGCCCGGCGGGCACGCCGCGTGCGCTCGCGCCGCGCGTCACGGCACGGCGGCTCGCCGTCCTGCACGCGAGCGGCCTCGCCGCGCTGCTGGTCGTGATGGCGGCGGCGGCGCTCGTCGGCCCGGTGCGCGTCGACCCGCTGGCGGCATGGCTCGCGCCGCCCGACGACCCGACCCGCGTGATCCTGCTCGGCGCGCGCGTCCCGCGCATCGTGCTCGCGGCGCTGGTGGGCGGCGCGCTCGGCCTCGCGGGCGCGGCGCTGCAGGCGCTGCTGTCGAACCCGCTCGCGTGCCCGCACGTCCTCGGCATCTCGGGCGGGGCGGCATTGCTCGGCATCGTCGCGATGATCCTGACCACCGTGCCGGGCGCCGCGGCGCTCGGCCTCGGCGGCGAGGCGTCGCTGCTCGTGGTGCCGGCCGCCGCATTCGCCGGCGCGCTCGCGACCGCGCTGCTCGTGCAGAGCGTCGCGCGCTCGAGCGGCCGCGTGACGCCGCACACGCTGCTCTTGACCGGCGTCGTATTCAACGCGTTCGCCGCGGCGGTGATCACCTTTCTCAACACGCTCGCCGACTTCTACCGCGCGCACGGCATCCTCGCGTGGGTCGTCGGCACCTTGACGGTGCGCGGCGTCGCGTGGACGCTCGCCGCGGCGACGACGCTCGCCGCGGGGCTCGTGCTGCTGTCGGCGAGCGCTCGCGACCTGAATGCGCTCGGTCTCGGCGAGGAGGGGGCGACGAGCCTCGGCGTCGACGTGGCGCGCGCGCGGCGCGCCGTCTACCTGGCGGTCGCGCTGCTGGTTGCCGGTGCGGTGCCGGTGTCGGGCATGATCGGCTTCGTCGGGCTCATCGTGCCGCACGTCGTCCGCCTGCTGGTCGGCAGCGACCAGCGCCTCGTGCTGCCTGCCGCGATGTGGATGGGCGGCGCGTTCCTGGTCGTCGCCGACACGGCCGCGCGCACGGTGCTCGGCTCGACCGAGCTGCCGGTGGGCGTGGTCACCGCGCTGTGCGGCGGACCGTTCTTCCTCTTCCTGCTGCGCCGGCAGGCGACCGACGAGCGGGGCGCGCTGCGATGACCGGCGCGGCCGCGCGCGCGGACGTCGCGCTCGAGGCGCGCGGGGTGGCCGTCCGCTACGGCGCCCGCGAGGCGCTGCGCGAGGTCGACGCGCGCCTCGCGCCGGGCGAGCTGCTCGGCATCATAGGCCCGAACGGCTCGGGCAAGTCGACGCTGGTGCGGGTCCTGGCCGGCGTCCGCGCGCCGGACGCGGGCGAGGTGCGGCTCGGCGGCCGGCCGCTCGCCGACGTGCCGCGACGCGAGCGCGCGCGGCTCATCGCGCTCGTCCCGCAGGAGACCCACCTCTCGTTCCCCATCCAGGTGCGCGAGCTCGTGCTGCTCGGGCGCGCGCCGCACACCGGGCCGTTCGGCTGGGAGCGCGCGGAGGACCTGCGCGCGGCGCACGAAGCGATGCTGCGCGCGGGCGTGCTCGAGTTCGCGGAGCGCAGCGTCGACCAGCTGTCGGGCGGCGAGCGCCAGCGCGCCGTGCTCGCCCGTGCGCTCGCACAGCAGCCGCGCATCCTGCTGCTCGACGAGCCGACCGCGTTCCTCGACCTGCGCCACGCCGTCCTGCTGCTCGACCTGGTGCGCGACCTGTGCCGCAGCGAGGGCCTCGCGGTCGCAGCCGTGCTGCACGACCTGAACCTCGCCGCGATGTACTGCGACCGGCTCGTCCTGCTGAGCCGCGGCCGGGTGCACGCCGCCGGCGACGCGGCGGCGGTCCTCAACTACCGGGACCTGTGCGACGTCTACGGCACGGAGCTCTACGTCGCGCCGAACGACGTCACGGGCCAGCTCGTCGTGCTGCCGCTGTCGCGCGAGCACCGCGAGCGTCTCGCTTCACGCACGGATAAGGCCCTCTAACGGCGCCCACCGGCGGGCTTTGCCCGCGCTCCCTCGAATTGACTGCACCGGAGGGCGGTTGGTACTGATCCCTTCGGGCGCAGCTCTTACGACGGAGCGGAAGTGGAATTTCAGTTCGCCAACGTGCTGGTTTTCCTGCTTCTCGGTGCGATCACCGCGGGGCTGATGCTGGGTCTCGGCTGGCTCCTGCGGCCGGCGAACCCCGAGACGCGCAAGCTCTCGACCTACGAGTGCGGCGAGCCGCCGTCGGGCAGCGCCTGGATCAACTTCAACATCCGCTTCTACCTGATCGCGCTGATCTTCGTGATCTTCGACGTGGAGGTCGCGTTCGTCTACCCGGTCGTCACGGCCTTCAAGCAGTACGTCCTCGACGGCCGGGGGCTGCTCGTCCTCACCGAGCTGTTCGTCTTCATCGGGATCCTGTTCGTCGGCTTGATCTACGTCTGGGCGAAGCAGGACCTCGATTGGCTGAAGAAGGTGGCCCGCCCGAGCTGACGCCCGCGCGGAGCCGGAGGATTCAAGAAAACCAATGTCGCTGATCAACAGCGTTCCCGAGACCGTCGTCACGGCCAAGCTGGACGAGGTGCTCAACTGGACCCGCAAGTCGTCGGTCTGGTACATGCTCTTCGGTCTCGCCTGCTGCGCGATCGAGATGATGCAGACCGGTGGACCGCGCTCGGACCTCGACCGCTTCGGCGCCGTCCCGCGCGCGACGCCGCGCGTCTCCGACCTGATCATCGTGTCGGGCACGCTCACCCTCAAGATGGCGCTGCGCACCAAGCTGCTCTACGAGCAGATGCCCGACCCGAAGTACGTCATCTCGATGGGCAGCTGCGCGAACTGCGGCGGGCTCTTCCAGCTCGCGTACTCGGTGTGCGACGGCGTCGACAAGGTGATCCCGGTCGACGTGTACGTGCCGGGCTGCCCGCCGCGTCCCGAGGCGCTCACCGAGGGTCTGCTCAAGCTGCAGGAGAAGATCCAGCAGGAGCGCTGGCTGGTGCGCAAGCCGGCCGAGTCCGACTCGGACGTCGTCGCCGCTTGAGCCGCCACACGATGGACGCTGCGGACATCCATCGCCGGCTGCGCGAGCAGCTCGGCAACCTGGTCTCGGCCGAGCTCAAGCTCGCCGACTGGAGCCTGTGCGACGTCAAGCCGCAATCGGTCGCCGAGGTCTGCCGGTTCCTGCGCGACGAGCCGGACCTCGCGTTCGACTGCCTGTCGAACCTGAGCGCCGTCGACCGCAAGGGCGAGGACACGATCGAGGTCTACTACCACCTGTTCTCGTACGGGCATCGCCACCGCCTCGCGCTGCGCGCCGCGACACCGCGGCCGGACCCGATCCTGCCGACCGTGTCGCACCTGTGGCCGATCGCGAACTGGCTCGAGCGCGAGGCGTTCGACCTGCTCGGCGTGCGCTTCGCGGGCCACCCCGACCTCCGCCGCATCCTCATGCCCGAGGACTGGGTCGGACACCCGCTGCGCAAGGACTTCGTCGAGCCCGAGGAGTACCACGGCATCTCGACCCGCCGGGAGAGCCTTCTCAAGCTATGAGCACGAACGCCATCGACATCGACGTCGAGCGCGAGACGCCCGCCGGCTTCGAGACCGAGGAGATGACCCTCAACATGGGCCCGCAGCACCCGTCGACGCACGGCGTGCTGCGCTTCGTCGTCAAGGCGGACGGCGAGGTGATGCGGCGCGCGATCCCGGACATCGGGTATCTCCACCGCTCGATCGAGAAGATCGCGGAGAAGGTCGGCTACCACGGCTTCATGCCGTACACGGACCGCGTCGACTACGTGTCGGCGATGCAGTGCAACCAGGGCTGGGCGATGGCGTGCGAGGCGCTCGCCGGCATCGAGGTGCCGCGCCGCGGCGAGTACTGCCGCGTGATCGCGTCGGAGTTCGGCCGGCTCGCGAGCCACCTGCTGTCGGTCGGTGCGACGGGCATGGACATCGGTGCGATGACGCCGTTCACGCACGCGATCCGCGAGCGCGAGTACATCAACGACATCCTGGAGGAGCTCTGCGGCGCGCGCCTCACCTTCAACTACATGCGCATCGGCGGCTGCGCCTGGGACCTGCCGCCCGGCTTCGCCAAGCGCGCCATCGCGTTCCTCGACCGCTTCGAGCCGCTGATCGACGAGTACAACGAGCTCATCTCGTTCAACAAGATCTACGTCGAGCGCCTCGCCAACGTCGCGATCGTCCCACCCGAGATGGCGATCGCCTGGAACCTGGTCGGGCCGAACCTGCGCGGCTCCGGCGTCAAGTACGACGTCCGCAAGGACGCGCCGTACTCGGTCTACCCGGAGCTCGAGTTCGACGTCCCGGTCGGGACCGGCGAGCGCGGCACGCTGGGCGACTCCTACGACCGCTACATGGTGCGCATGCGCGAGATGAAGGAGAGCTGCCGCATCCTGCGCCAGGCGCTCGACGGCATCCCGCCCGGTCCGGTGATCGCCAAGGTGCCGCGCACCTTCAAACCGCCCGCCGGCGACGTCTACGTGCGCGTCGAGGGCTCGCGCGGCGACATGGGATGGTTCGTGGTCAGCGACGGCAGCGCGTTTCCCTACCGCGTCCACATCCGCACCGGCTCGTTCGCCGCGATGGCGATCATCGAGGAGCTGAGCAAGGGCCTGATGATCGCGGACCTGGTCGCCGTGATCGCGAGCCTCGACATCGTCGCGCCCGAGGTCGACCGCTGATGCAGCAGTTCGCCGACTCCCTTCTCGACGGCGGGATCCTCGCGGGCCTGCCGCGCTCCCTGGGCTACGCGCTGGTGGTCGCCTTCTTCGCCTTCGTGCTGCTCAACTTCATCATGCTGATCGCGGGGGTGACGAGCTGGCTCGAGCGTCGCGTGTGGGCGCGCATCCAGTCGCGCGTCGGGCCGAACCGGGTCGGGCCGCAGGGCGTGATCCAGTGGCTCGCCGACGGCATCAAGAACGTCCTCAAGGAGGACATCGTGCCGACGGCGGCCGACAAGCTGCTGTTCAAGGCGGCGCCGTACCTCGCGATGATCGGCTTCTTCGGCGCCTGGGCCTGCGTGCCGTTCGGCGACGGGCTGATCGTCGCCGACCTGAACGTCGGCGTGCTGTACATCACGGCGGTCACCGGCCTCGTCGTGGTCGGCATCCTGATGGCCGGCTGGTCGTCGAACAACAAGTGGGCGCTGCTCGGCGGCATCCGCTCGGCGGCGCAGATCGTGAGCTACGAGATCCCGGCCGCGATCGCGATCAACACGGTGATCCTGCTCACCGGCACGCTCAGCATGCAGAGCATCATCCGCCAGCAGGGCTGGGCGCCGTGGAACTGGTTCCTGTTCGACAACCCGTTCACCTTCGTCGCCTTCTTCATCTTCTTCGTCGCGCTGCTCGCGGAAGGGAACCGCACGCCGTTCGACCTGCCGGAGGCGGAGTCCGAGCTCGTCGCGGGCGCGTTCACCGAGTACAGCGGGCTGCGCTCGCTGCTCTTCTTCCTCGTCGAGTGGGGCAACCTGTACGTGATCGGCGCGCTCTGCACGACGCTCTTCCTCGGCGGCTGGCAGGTGCCGGCGTTCACCGACAACGCGGTGATCCAGGGCGCGCTGCAGTTCGTCGTCTTCTTCGCCAAGTCGTACTTCCTGGTCTTCGTCGCGATGTGGATCCGCGCGACGCTGCCGCGCGTGCGCGTCGACCAGCTCATGTCGCTGTGCTGGAAGTACCTGGTGCCGATCTCGTTCGTGAACCTGGTCGGCGCGATGCTCTGGGTCGTCGCGTTCCCGAACGGCTGGATGCCGGCCCGCGTGGTGATGTTCCTGTTCGGCGCCGCGCTGGTGCTCTACTTCTTCTCGCGGGTGGCGTTCCACCTCCGGCGCGCGCGGCCGGAGCTCACGTTCAACCCGATCTCCTGAGGGAAACGATGGGGCTTTCCTCGTACGTCGCGAACATCGGCGAGACCCTCGGGACGATCTTCGAGGGGATGGCCATCACGGCGTCGCACCTGGTGCGCAAGCCGTTCACCATCCAGTACCCGGACCGGACCGACATCCGCGTCCAGGACTCGCTGCCGTTCCGCTACCGCGGCCTGCTCGACGTCGACCTCGAGATCTGCACGGGCTGCCTCGCGTGCGAGCGCGCCTGCCCGATCGACTGCATCGTCATCGAGGCCGAGAAGGACAAGCAGACCAAGGAGATGATCCTCAAGCGCTTCGACATCGACCTCGCGAAGTGCATGTACTGCGGCCTCTGCTCGGAGCCGTGCCCGACCGGCTCCATCCATCACACGCCGGAGTTCGAGGGCGCCGACTACTCGCTCGAGAGCCTGATCCGGCGCTTCGTCAAGGCGCCGGTCGTCGCGTACAAGCCGGCGAAGGGTCCGGAGACCGACCCCGAGGTGGCGCCGATCTTGACGCGCGGATTGAGGTACCTGGACGAATTTGCTAGCCCCGGCGACGCCAAGGGCCCGGCCACTGCTGCGTCGGCAGGATCGGCGGGAACGGATCGATGAAGCCCTCGTCTCCCCCGCGTACCGGTGAATCGCTGACGTGATCTACGCCATCCTCTTCTACCTGATCGCCGGCCTCACAGTCCTCTCGGCGCTCGGCGTCGCGTTCACGCGCAACGTCTTCCACTCGGCGATGTGCCTCATGGGGACGCTGCTCGGCGCGTCGGGCCTGTACGTCTTCCTCGCGGCGGACTTCGTCGCCGTCGTGCAGCTCCTGGTCTACGTCGGCGGGATCCTCGTGCTGACGATCTTCGCGATCATGCTCACGCACCAGATCGCCGAGGTCCAGGTCTCGAACCGCTCGGTCGGGCGCCTGCCCGCGCTCGCGCTCGTCGTGCTGATCGGGATCGCGATGGGCGTCGCGCTGTTCCGCGCGCCGTGGCACGTCGAGCCGCTCGCCGCGGCGGCGCCGACCACCTACCACATCGGCGATGCCTTCCTGAACCAGTGGCTGCTGCCGTTCGAGCTCGCCTCGGTGGTGCTGCTCACCGCGCTCGTCGGCGCCATCGTGCTGTCGCGCAAGGAGCTCCGCGCGTGATGGAGATCGGGCTCCACCACTACCTGGTCGTGAGCCTCGTCGTGTTCCTCGCGGGGGTGTTCACGGTCCTCACGCGGCGCAACGCGATCGGCGTCCTGATGGGGATCGAGCTGATCCTCAACTCGGCGAACATCAACTACATCGCCTTCTCGCGCTACGGCGGCGGCGGCTACGACGGGCAGGTCTTCTCGGTGTTCGTCATCATGCTCGCCGCCGCGGAAGCGGCGATCGGGCTCGCGATCGTCCTCGGCATCTACCGGCAGTTCGAGACCATCGACGTGGAGGCGACCGACACGCTGCGCGGCTGACGCGCCGTGGCGATCCAAGCGAAGGGAAGACGGAGAGCGTGTCGGATCCCATCGAAGTCGGCTACCTGCGCTGGATCGTCCTCGCGCCGCTGATCGGCGCAGCGGTCAACGGGCTGTTCGGCGCGCGCCTGCAGAAGGCGTTCGGCAAGAAGCTGATCGCCGTCATCGCGTGCGTCCCGGTGGTGGTCAGCTTCGTCCTCGCCGTCGCCGCCTTCCGCCAGCTCCTCGCGCTCGAGCCGAGCCGGCGCTTCCTGCTCGACGCGATGTCGAAGTGGATCCACATCGGGCACCTCGAGCTCGACCTCGCGTTCTGGGTGGATCCGCTGTCCGCGGTGATGATCCTCGTCGTGACGGGGATCGGCGGGCTGATCCACTTCTACTCGGTCGGCTACATGGAGGAGGAGCCGAGCTTCTGGCGGTTCTTCGCCTACCTGAACCTCTTCATGGCGGCGATGCTCACGCTCGTCCTCGGCGACAGCCTGCTCGTGCTGTTCGTCGGCTGGGAGGGCGTCGGGCTGTGCTCCTACGCGCTGATCGGCTTCTGGTACAAGGAGTGGGCGAACGCGAGCGCGGGCTCGAAGGCGTTCATCGTCAACCGCATCGGCGACTTCGGCTTCGTCGTCGGCATGTTCGCGCTGTTCTGGGCGCTCGATCGGACCGGGCAGGGGACGCTGGTCGTGCGCGAGATCGCCGAGCGCGTGCACCTGCTCGACGGCCAGACGATCTGGGGCATCGCGGTCCCGACGTTCGTCACGCTCGCGCTGTTCGTCGGCGCGACCGGCAAGTCGGCGCAGATTCCGCTCTACGTCTGGCTGCCCGACGCGATGGCCGGCCCGACGCCGGTGTCGGCGCTGATCCACGCCGCCACGATGGTGACGGCCGGCGTCTACATGATCGGGCGGCTGTCGTTCCTGTTCTCGATGGCGCCAGCGACGCTCGCGGTGATCGCCGTCGTCGGCATCGCGACGGCGTTCATGGCGGCGACCATCGGCACGGCGCAGAACGACATCAAGCGCGTGCTCGCCTACTCGACGGTGTCGCAGCTCGGCTTCATGGTGCTCGCGATGGGCGTCGGCGCGTACGCGGCCGGCATCTTCCACCTCTTCACGCACGCGTTCTTCAAAGCCTGCCTCTTCCTCGGCTCGGGCAGCGTGATCCACGCGCTGCACCACGAGCAGGACATGCGGCACATGGGCGGCCTCAGGAAGTACATGCCGATCACCTTCTGGACCTTCCTCGTCTCGACGCTGGCGATCGCCGGGATGCCGCCGTTCGCCGGCTTCTTCTCGAAGGACGAGATCCTGTGGAAGGCCTGGTCGAGCCCGCACGGCGCGGGCTGGCTGTGGGCGCTCGGCACGCTGACCGCCGGGATCACGGCCTTCTACATGTTCCGCCAGGTCTTCATGGTGTTCTTCGGCGAGCTCCGCGGTGCACACGCCGGGCATGACGCGCACCACGCCGACGCGCACGGCTCGCACGGCAGCCAGCACGCGCACGTCGCCCACCAGCCGCACGAGTCGCCGTCGATCATGACCGTACCGCTGATCGTGCTCGCACTCGGCGCGGTCGTGGTCGGCTTCCTGAACGTGCCGAGCGCGCTCGGCGGCAACCACGCGTTCGAGAGCTGGCTCGCGCCGGTGCTCGAGCCTGCGCACGCGGCGCCGGCGGCACACGCCGCCGGGCACGGTGCGCACGGCGTCGTCGCGGAGCTCGAGCACGCGGCCGCGGACACGCTGCACCACGTCGAGCACGATCCGTTCGAGTACGTCCTGATGTCGGTCTCGGTGCTGGTCGCGCTCGGCGGCATCCTGCTCGCCTGGCTGATGTACATGCGCAAGGCGGTCTCGCCGGAGGCCTTCACGCGAGCGTGGGCCGGCGTGCCGTACAAGGTGGTCTTCAACAAGTACTACGTCGACGAGATCTACGAGGCGACCTTCGTCCGCGGCACGCTGCTCTTGTCGCGGGCGCTCGCCGCGTTCGATCGCGTCGTGATCGACGGCGTCGTCAACGGCGCCGCGACCGTGACGCGCGCGCTGTCCGCCGCCGATGGTGCCTTCGACCGCTACGTCGTCGACGGGCTCGTCAACCTGGTCGGCTCGGTCACGATGTGGGTGGGCAACCGCGCGCGCCGCATCCAGACCGGACACATCTACTCGTATCTCTACGCGATCGTGATCGGCGTCGTCGTCATCATGTTCGCGCGGCTCCTGTGAGGTGGGCGAAAGCATGCCGACCAACGTCTTGACGTGGATGATCTTCCTGCCCGTGCTCGGGGCAGCGGTCGTGCTGTGCCTGCCGAAGAACGCGCACGGCCTGATCAAGGGCGTCGCCGCGGCGTTCACCGTGCCGCCGCTCCTGATGGCGGTCTGGCTCTACCAGGCCTTCGACCGCACGACGGCCGGGATGCAGTTCGTCACCAAGGTGCCGTGGATCCCGTCGTTCAACATCCAGTACTTCATCGGCGTCGACGGCATCTCGATCACCATGGTGCTGCTCACCGCGCTGCTCTCGTTCCTCTGCATCTTCGCGTCGTGGGGCATCGACCGCGCGGTGAAGGCCTACTTCGCGCTGTTCCTGATCCTCGACGCCGCCATGATGGGCGTCTTCTGCGCGCTCGACTTCTTCCTGTTCTTCGTCTTCTGGGAGGTCATGCTCCTGCCGATGTACTTCCTGATCGGCATCTGGGGCGGACCCCGGCGCGAGTACGCGGCGATCAAGTTCTTCATCTACACGATGGTCGGCAGCGTGCTGATGCTGGTCGCGATGCTCGCGCTCTACTTCTACAGCGAGCCGCACACCTTCGACATGCTCGAGCTCGCGTCGCGCTCGTCGGCGTACTCCGCGAACTTCCAGCGGCTCGCCTGGATCGCGCTGTTCATCGGCTTCGCGATCAAGATCCCGGCGTTCCCGTTCCACACCTGGCTGCCGGATGCGCACGTCGAGGCGCCGACGGCGATCTCCGTCATCCTCGCCGGCGTGCTGCTCAAGATGGGCACGTACGGCATCCTGCGCATCAACTACCCGATGCTGCCGCAGGGCACGCTCGACTACGCGTTCTGGTTCCTGATCGCGCTCGGGACGTGGAACATCGTCTACGGCGCGCTGTGCGCGATGGCGCAGACCGACTTCAAGAAGCTGATCGCGTACTCGTCGATCAGCCACATGGGCTACGTCATGTTCGGCATGGCGACGCTCACCGCGGAGGGCATCAACGGCGCCGTCCTGCAGATGTTCAACCACGGGACGGTCACGGCGATGCTCTTCCTCCTGGTCGGCGTGATCTACGACCGCGCGCACCATCGCGAGATCAACGGCTTCGGCGGCATCGCCGGGATCATGCCATTCTACACCGGCTGGACCGCGCTCGCGTTCTTCGCCGCGATGGGTCTGCCAGGTCTGTCCGCGTTCATCTCCGAGGTCCTCGTGCTGCTCGGCGGCTGGCGTCACTATCCCGGGCTGACCATCGTCGCGGCGAGCGCGGTGGTGCTGACGGCCGGCTACATGCTGTGGACGATGCAGCGGATCTACCTCGGCAAGCCGAACGAGAAGTACGCGGGGCTGCCGGACATCAACGCCCGCGAGGTGTTCACGCTCGTGCCGCTCGGGATCATCGTGATCGTTCTCGGCGTGTACCCGCACCCCGTGCTCGACCTGATCAACGTCTCGCTCGTGCACCTGAACGACGTCGTCATGGGCAAGGCGCAGGTCGCGCTCGCGACGGCGTCGAGCGCACTTCCCTGATCGCGAGCCGGGTCGCGCCATGGAGGGATCCCTGAGCAACGTCGCGAGCCTCGCCTACAGCCTGCCCGAGCTCGTGCTCGGGGGCGCGGTCGTGGTGCTCTTCCTGCTCGACCTCGTCGTCAAGCGCAAAGAAGTCCTCGGGGACCTGGCGCTGCTGACGCTCGCGCTCGTCGTCGTGCTGTCGACGCGGCTTCTGTGGACGGAGAGCGCCGCGCTGTTCAACGGGGCGATGGTGCTCGACGGCTTCGCGCTCTACTTCAAGCTGCTCATCGCGCTCGCGGCCTTCGGCACGGTGTGGATGTCGCTCGGCTCGCGCGAGATCCAGCGCAACGACGCCGGCGAGTACTGGGCGATCTTGCTCGCGAGCGCGCTCGGCATGCTGTTCATGGCGTCGTCGACGAACTTGCTGATGGCGTACCTCGCCCTCGAGTTCGTCAGCCTGACGTCCTACGTGCTGTCGGGCTTCATGCGGCACAGCCGGCGCGCCGGAGAGGCCTCGCTCAAGTACCTGATCTACGGCGGCGTCGCGTCGGGCACCATGATCTACGGCATGAGCTGGGTGTACGGGCTCGCCGGCAGCCTCGACTTTCGCGCCATCAACGCCGCGCTCGCGTCGGGCGACGGCGTATCGCTGCCGCTGTTCGTCGCGCTGCTGCTGACGCTCGCCGGGCTCGGCTACAAGATCGCCGCCTTCCCGTTCCACATGTGGGCACCGGACGTGTACCAGGGTGCGCCGATCCCGGTGACGGCGTTCCTCGCCGTCGGCTCGAAGGCCGCGGGTCTCGCGCTGATGATCCGCTTCTTCTTCACCGCGATGGCGCAGTCGGCCGGCGCCGGGATGTACCAGCTCGTCGGCGGAGTCGACTGGAGCCAGCTCATGCTGGTGCTGTCGATCCTCACCATGACGTTCGGCAACCTGGCGGCGCTGAACCAGCAGAACCTGAAGCGCCTGCTCGCCTACTCGAGCATCGCGCACGCCGGCTACATGCTGATGGGCTTCGCGGTCCTGACCGACGACGCGCTGACCGCGATGCTGTTCTACGTCAGCGTCTACTACCTGATGAACCTGGGCGCGTTCGTCGTGGTGATGGTCGTGGCGAACTCGACCGGACGCGAGGACATGGCGGGCTACCGCGGGCTCGCCTGGCGCGGCGGTGCGGTGCCGGCGGTCGCGATGGCGATCTTCCTGTTCTCGCTCACCGGCCTGCCGCCGCTGGCCGGATTCGTCGGCAAGTTCTACCTGTTCGCCGCGGTGATCGAGAAGCAGCTCTACATGCTGGCGGTGATCGGCGTGCTGAACAGCGTCGTGTCGCTGGTCTACTACGCGCGCATCGTGCGGACGATGTTCCTCGACCAGCCCGTGGGCGGCGAGGGCGCGGTGCTGCTCGACTGGCACAACGGCCTGCTGCTCGGCATCCTCACCGCCGGCACGGTGGTGCTGGGCGTCGCCTGGGGGCCGCTGATCGACTTCGCGGGCCGCTCGACGCAGTTCCTCAGCTACTGAGGAGCGCTTCCATCGCGAGCAGGCAGGGCGGACCCCGGACCCCGGAAGTCGGGATCCGCCCTGCCGTCGCGCCCGCGCGGGCGCGCGCATAGCCGGCGGCGCGCACGCGGTGACCATGTTCCACCCGTACACCACC
>JBFMAS010000392.1:0-3580 GCA_040755575.1 Thermodesulfobacteriota bacterium | reverse complement strand
CGCGACCGCGCGGCCGCGGTCGCGCGGGAAGAGCGCATCGGCGCGAAGCGCTCGCGGCGCCGGCCCTCGGGGCAAGGCGAGCACCGAGCGCTACCTCGCGCGCCACGAACGCGGCCTGTCGCGCTCGACGCAGCGCGCGCGCTGGATCGAGACGCCGGACGAGCTGCGCGAGGCCGAGCCGGGCGAGACGCTGGCGAGTCCTGACCACGACGTCATCCAGCACTGGGCCGAGGAGCGCGACGCGGAGCCGGCGACCGTACCCGGCACGGAGCACGACGGAACGCTCGGCGTCCTGCGCTTCAAGTTCGGACGCAACAGCGGCAGCGAGAACCTCGAGACGGTCGACTGGGACGAGTGGCTCGACACCTTCGATGCACGGCACCTGACCTTCCTCTTCCAGGAGACGTTGAAGAGCGGGCGCCAGAGCAACTTCTTCCGCCTGGACAACCCCGAGCGCGAGGACGCCTGACGTGGCAGACGTGCTCGGCCGTCCGGTCGGCCTGGAGGGCATCGACGACGTCGAGGAGGCGCTGCGCGGCGAGGACTTCCCGATGGACAAGCAGGGGCTCGCCTACAGCGTGGGCGAGATCGAGATCCGCGACTCCACCGGCAGGACGATCCCCGTCCGTGCCGTCCTCGACGTCGTCAGCCAGGAGCGCTTCGCCAGCGTCGAGGAGGCGGTGTCGGCGATCTGCGCCGCCGCCGACCGCGCGCCCGACGTCGGCTGAGCGGGCGTCAGGCCTCCGCGAGCAACGGGCGCACCAGCGGCGACGGCGTGCCGACGCTCGTCAGCCAGAGCTGGTGCACCGCGCGCGTCGCGCCGACGTGCAGGCGCCGGCGAGCCGCCGGCGTGTCGGGGAAGTTGCTCGCGCTCGCCTCGACCAGCACCACGTAGTCGAACTCGAGCCCCTTCACCTGCTCGATCTCGGTCACCTCGACGCCCGGGGTGAAGCGGAAGTCCTGCTGCTCCACCTGCCGGACGCGCGGCACGTCGCCGTTCACGAGCCCGCTCGCGTAGAGCCGGCTCAGCTCGCGCGACGGCGTGAGGATCGCCACCGAGGCGAGCGGCTCGCTCGTCGCGAGCTCCTTCAGCGCGTCGGCGAGATACGCGACGCACGCGCCGTGCGCGGTGAAGCGCAGCAGCTCGACGGGAGGGCCGGAGCGCACCGTCACCGGAGGCGTCTCGTCCTCGCGCAGCTCGCCGAGCAGCGCGACGGCGAAGCTCGCGATCTCGGCCGTGCAGCGGTAGCTCACCCGGAGCGTGCTCACCTCGGCGCCGGCGAGGCCGAGGTCGGCGAGGAAGCCGCTCCACGAGGTGAAGCCGCCCTCCTGCACGATGTGCTGCTGCGTGTCGCCGGCGAGCGTGATGCTGCTGTGCTCGCCGAGGCAGCCGAGCAGCACCTGCACCTCGAGCGGCGAGAAGTCCTGCACCTCGTCGACCGCGACGTGCCGGTAGCGCAGCGGCCGGCCGCCCTGCCCCGGCAGCGGACCGACGCGCAGCTGCCAGGCGCGCAGCAGCAGCGGCAGGTCGGCCTCGTCGAGGTCGGCGCCGGAGTCGAGCTCGCCCGCGCGCCAGGCCGCGAGCTCCTCGTTGCGCGCCCGGTTGAACGCGACCGCACGGGAGATCTCGTCCTTGCTGAAGACGCCGGGCGCGACGCGCTCGAACGTCTCCTCGAGGAGCTCCTGCTGGGTCAGCACGCTCGCCCAGTCGTCGAGCGCCTGCGCGCCGCTCGCACTCGCCGGCACGCGCTCGATCTGGCGCTCGAGCGCGGCGAGCATCGCGGGATGGAACTTCATGCGCAGCACGACGGCCGGCGTGATCTCGCGCACCTCGCGCGGCAGGCGCGGGAAGAGGCGCTGCACCTGCTCGCGCGCCCACTCGGCGAACGTCCGCACCTGCACCTTCTCGACCTGCAGCGCCGGCAGCACGTGGCCCACGTAGTCCCGCAGCGCCGGCGAGAAGACGACCACCAGGGTCTCGCTGGAGTCGATCGCGGGATCCTCGTACGCGAGGTAGGCGATGCGGTGCAGCGCGACGGTCGTCTTGCCCGAGCCGGCGGTCCCGCGGATCACGAGGAAGCCGCTCGACGGCCGCGTGATCAGATCGAACTGCTCGGGGTCGATCAGCCCCGCGATGTCGGCGAGGTGCTTGTCGGCGCGGCGCTGCAGCGTCGGCGGCTCGGAGCGCAGGTGGCCGTGCTCGTCGGGCGCGACGTCGTGCGCGCGCAGCGCGGCGCCCGCGCCGCCCGCGAGCCGCGGGGGCTCGTGCTCGACGCGCCGCCAGCCGTCGGCCGCCTCGGGGTCCGCGCGGAAGACGCCCTCCGGCGCCTCGACGCGCGCGAGCCGGCCGTCGCGGATCGCGACCACGCGCCGCGCGGCGACCTCGCCGCTGCGCGTCCGGCCGGCGATCTCCTCCTCGTACTCCTCGCCCTGGCGATAGCGGTAGAAGATCCGCGAGATCGGCGCGTTGCGCCAGTCGACGATCGGCACGCCGGGCAGCATGCGCGGCGTCTTGCCGAGCAGGATGTCGTGCACCGCCCGGCCCTCGCGCAGGCGCAGGTGCGCGAAGTACGGCGACGCCGCCTCGACCTGAGGCGCGCGCGCCGTGGAGCGGAGCTGCTGCAGCAGCGCCGACTGCCTGTCCCACTGCTGCAGGATGGCGGGCCGGTCCTCGGCCTTCGCCTCGCGGAGCTGCGCGCGGAGGTGCTCGAGCTCGCGCACGAGCGAGCTCTCCGAAGGCGCGGACGCGGGTCCCGCGGTCGCCAGCCGCTCGTTCACGCGCTGCAGCAGCTCGAGCTCTTCCTGCACGACCTCGTGCGGCATCCGCTTCCCCAGAGGGGAACAGGGTAACGACCCGGCGCGCGCCATCAAACCGCCCACCCGGCACGGCTCGTCTTCGCGTGCGCGGCGGGCGGCAGGCGGTCGGCAACGAGGTCTCGGCAACGAGGTCGAGGTCGTCGTGTCGCCGTAGCGGCCCCGCCCGGACGGCGCTTGCGTGCCCGCGCGTGCGAGGCGACAGTCGGCCGCGTGTCGCACGCACGGGAGCCGGGGGTGGAGCGCGCGCTGAACGGGCTCGTCGAGCGCTGTCGCGCGGCCGGCATCGACCTCGCGCAGCCGCTCGACGGCGCCTGGTACGACGACCTGGTTCCGTCCGAGTACCGCCTGCCCGACGTCGGCCGCACGCGCCCGCTCGCGCTGCTGCTCGCGAGCACGCGGGCGTTGTGGCGGCCGTTCGTCGAACGGCTGCGCGCCGAGCCGGGGCGCATCGACGAGGAGCACCCGCTCGACCGCTGGGTCGAGGACGTCGTGCGCGACGCGCTGGCCGGCCTCGACGTGCGGCACGAGGTGCGCTTCGCGCACGAGCCCCCGCCGCGCCGGGTGGCGATGCAGCGCCTCGCGCAGGTCGCGGGGCTCGCCTGGCTCGCACCGAGCATGCTGTGCGTGCACCCGGTCTACGGTCCATGGATCGGCCTGCGCGCCGTCGTCGTGCTCGACGCGGACGGGCCGCCGGGACCGCCGCCGGCACCGCGCGTGCCGTGCGACGGGTGCGCGGACCGCTGCGCGCCGGCGCTCGAGCGCG
>JBFMAS010000391.1:0-2444 GCA_040755575.1 Thermodesulfobacteriota bacterium | reverse complement strand
GTGGGTCGCCCGCGCAGCGGCGGTCGGACCTCAGGTCGGGCGCGCCGGCCGCGCGTAGACGGCCGAGGCGGTCTGCAGCGTACGCTTGACGAAGCTGCGCAGGTCCTCGGGCTCGAGCACCTCGACGTCCGCGCCCCACGACAGGATCCACCAGGCGAGCTCCTGCCAGCCACGCACGGTCATGCGCATCAGCGTCTCGCCGCCGCGCAGCGTGGCGAAGCTCTGCGAAGGGTGGATCAGGCGCTCCGGGATCTGCTCCGCCGCGCGCCCCTTGAGCCGCAGCGACACGGTCGTCTCGGCGCCCGACCAGATCCCCGGCACGCCCTCGGTGAAGGCGCGCGGCGAGTACGACGCCGGCAGCGCGAAGCGCTCGCCGGTGCGCTTGACGCTCTCGATCCGGTCGACCGCGAGGTAGATCGGGTTGCGATGCCGGTGCGAGGCCCCCAGCAGGTAGAGCGCGTCGCGATAGAGCACCACGGTGTAGGGCGCGAAGCGGTGCTTGGTCCGTCGCCGGTTCGCGTGCCGGTAGTCGACGTCGAGCCACTCCTGCTTCAGCACGGAGCGCAGGATCGTGTCCATGTGCTCCTCGAGCTTCGAGTAGTCCTTCGCCGCGAACGGAACGTAGAAGAACTTGCGGTCGACGTGCTCGAGCAGGCGCCGCGTGTCGCTCGGCAGGCGCTGCTTGAACTTGTCCCACAGCTCGGACGCGCTCTCGTGCACGATCGTCCCCTGCAGGACGCGCAGCGCGGCGAGCGCGAAGAACACCGACGCAGCCTGGTAGGCGTTCGAGTCGACGGCGCCCGCCGCGCCGCGGAGCCGGAGCAGCGGGCGCCCGTTCGGCTTGACCAGCTCGAGCAGCGGCAGACCGTCGGGCGCCGGCAGCTCGTTGACCATCACGCGGGCGTAGCGCTCGGCCGTCTTGTGCGAGACGTCGAGCTCCTCGGCGAGCGCCGACAGCTCGCGGCCGTGCGGCGCGCGCAGGATCGCCACCAGGGCGCGCATCATGCGGCCGGCGGAGCCGTAGTTCGGGGCGCGGGAGGGCGCACGCCGGCGCGTCCGGCGCGCCGCCTGGGAGCTCGGCATGCCCCCGCAATCGCACGTCGCTCCCGCCGCGGGCAAGCGACGGAACGCGACGCCCGCGAGGAAGAAGTCCCGCTTCTCGCGACGATCAGCCTGGCTCGCGCCGCGGCAGAGCGCCGTTGCGCTCGCGCCCCGGACGTGGAACCTGCTACGACCAGCGAATCGCCGTCCCGCCGGGACGTCGGCCGCTTCGGCGGCGCAACAACCACACACGAGGTGAGCACGTGCGAGCAGCAGTTTTCGTTGGAACCGAGCAACTGGCAATCGAGGACCTGAAGCCGGCGGACCCCGGACCGCAGGACGTCGTCGTGAAGATCGAGGCGAGCGGCGTCTGCCACTCCGATCTGTCGCTCGCCCGGGGCTACGTTCCGCTGCCGCCCGGCGTCGTGCTCGGACACGAGGGCACGGGCCGCGTCGTCGAGGTGGGCAAGGACGTGACCAAGGTCAAGAAGGGCGACCGCGTGGTCGCGTCGTTCATCCCCGCCTGCGGCACGTGCTGGTTCTGCGAGCACGACCAGTCGAACCACTGCGAGCTCGAGACGCAGCTCATGATGACGCCGCGCGGGACGCGCCCCGACGGCTCGCCCTACATCTGCATGACCGGGCTCGGTACCTTCGCCGAGGCGATCACCACCAGCGAGCACTCGGTGGTGAAGATCCACGGCGACGTCCCGGCGGAGCAGCTCGCGCTGATCGGCTGCGGCGTGACCACGGGCGTCGGCGCGGCGCTCAACACCGCGAAGGTGCAGCCCGGCTCGACGGTCGCGGTGCTCGGCTGCGGCGGCGTCGGCCAGGCGGTCGTGCAGGGCGCGCGGATCGCCGGCGCGGCGCGCATCATCGCCGTCGATCCCGTCGCGATGAAGCGCGAGCAGGCGCTCAAGTTCGGCGCCACCGAGACGGTCGACCCGTCGCAGGGCGACGCCGCCGCGCAGGTCAAGGCGCTGACGGGTGGCCGCGGCGTCGACTACGCGTTCGAGGTCGTCGGCCTGCCGGACACCATCGTCTCGACCTACAACATGGCGCGCAACGGCGGCACCGTGTGCATCGTCGGCATGGCGCGCGCCGACGCGATGGTGACCTTCCCGGCCTTCCAGCTCTTCTTCGAGGAGAAGAAGGTGCTCGGCAGCAAGTACGGCTCGGCGCAGGTGCGGCGCGACTTCCAGCGCTTCATCGACCTGATCGAGACCGGCCGCCTCGACACCACGCACATGGTGTCGAAGAAGATCCGGCTCGAGGACGTCAACGACGCGTTCAAGGCGATGGAGGCGGGCCAGGTCATCCGCAGCGTGATCACGCACTGACCTCGACGGGCGCGCCGCCCCGGTCGCGGCGCGCCCGCGAATCCCCTGCGTGCTGCGCCGCTC
>JBFMAS010000390.1:0-5216 GCA_040755575.1 Thermodesulfobacteriota bacterium | reverse complement strand
TCGCCTGGGGCCGCGGATGCGCTTCTCTTCCTCGGTGCGCTGGCCATCGAGCCGGCGGACCGCTTCGTCACGTGGCTTGCGGCTCATCCCTGGTCCGCCGTCGACGCCTCGCTCGCGTCACCGGCCAGCGTCCTCGCGCTCGGCTGCGTCGCCGCTGCAACGCAGCTCGGCCGTGTCGGCGGACGAGGGTTCGTCCTCGCGCTCGCGGTCGCCCTGCTCGGCGTCGGGCTTCCGGACGAGCTGCGGCCGTGGCTCGATCGCACGCTGGTCGTCCGCTTCCTGGACGTCGGGCAGGGCGATGCCACCCTGGTCTCGCTGCCCGGTCGCGGCGGGACGCTGCTGGTCGACGCGGGCGGCCTCGCGGGCAGCTTCGACCCGGGCGAGCGCGTCGTGCTGCCCGCGCTGCGCCGGGCCGGCGTGCGGCGCGTCCGCGCCGTCGCGCTCTCGCATCCCGACTTCGATCACTACGGCGGAATCGAGGCGGTCGCCCGCGGCGTGACCATCGACGAGTTCTGGTCGTCGGGACGAGCGTCGGACAGCGCGAGCTTCGCCGAGCTGATGCGTGTTCTCGGCGACGGCGGCGTACGCACCCGTACGCTGGCGCGCGGCGACGCTCCCGGCCCGCCCGAGGACGGCGCCGAGGTGCGTATCCTGAATCCGCCGCCCGCGGCGCACGGGCTGTCCGAGAACGACGCTTCGCTGGTCGTGCGCGTCGCGTTCGGCGCAACGCGCCTGCTGCTGACCGGCGACGTCGAGGCCGCTGCGGAGGCCGCGCTGAGCGCCCGACGTGACGCCGTTGCGGCGACGGTCCTCAAGGTACCGCATCATGGCAGCCGTACCTCGAGCAGCCGAGCGCTGGTGGCGGCGAGCCGACCGGCGCTCGCCGTCGCTCTGCTCGGCTGGCGCAACCGTTTCGGTTTTCCGGCCCCGGCCGTGCGCGACCGCTATGCCGCGTTCGGTGCGGCGTGGCGCGAGACCGCGCGCGACGGCGAGATCGTGCTCCGCTCGGACGGACAGCTCGACGCGGTGGAGACCTGTCGTTGAGCGTCAAACCATCGCCGGCGTTTCGGCGCGCTTCTCCTGGCGGCGGACCTTGTCGATCTCGTTGAAGCGGAACTCGATCTCATAGTTGCCGTCGTGCAGCCGGCTCGTCATGGGCGAGCACCAGCGTGCGAACACGTGCATCATGCGCGCGTTGCGCGCGAGCACCTGGGCCGTGAAGCCCTCGATCTGCCGGCTGCGCGCGTACGTCATCAGGAGATGCAGCAGCTTGGTGCCGATGCCCTGGTCCTGCAGATCGTCGTGCACGACGAAGGCGCACTCGGCGAAGTTCGTCTTCGGGTCGAGGTCGTAGCGGGCGACGGCGACCAGGTGGTCCAGCTCGCCGGCGGCGTCGGAGCCGCCGGCGACGAAGCCGCCGATCGCCATGCGCTGGTCGTAGTCCAGGGTGACGAACCTCTGGACCTGCGCGTCCGACAAGCGCTTGAGGGGTGTGCCGTAGCGCAGGTAGATCGTCTCGTCCGAATGCGAGTGGAAGAAGTCGCGCAGCGCGCGCTCGTCGTCGGGGCGCAGCGGACGGAAGAGGATGCGGCGGCCGTCCTTCAAGGTCGACTCGGTGACCGCGGTGGCGGGATACGGGATCGCTTGCTCGGGCAAGGGGATCTGCGTCGGCGTGACGAAGCACCGGGCCTTCGCCGCGTTCACCAGCTCGCCGCGGAAGTCGGGGTGCGCGATCGAGATCAACGCCAGCGCGCGCTCGCGGACGGTGCGCCCGTAGAGGTTCGCGACGCCGTACTCCGTGACGACGTAGTGGACGTCGCCGCGTGTCGTGACGATGCCGGCGCCCTCGTTCAGGACGGGCACGATGCGCGAGATGGTGTCGCCGGCCGCGGTCGAGCGCATCGCGATGATCGGCTTGCCCCGGCGCGAGCGGCTCGCCCCACGGATGAAGTCGACCTGGCCGCCGATGCCGCTGAAGAACTTGTGGCCGATCGAGTCCGCGCACACCTGGCCGGTCAGATCGACCTGCAGAGCAGAGTTGATCGCCACCATGTCGTCGTGTCGCGCGATGACGAACGGATCGTTGACGAAGTCGACGCCGAGGAACTCGAACAAGGGGTTGTCGTCGACGTAGTCGTAGAGCCGGCGGCTACCCATGCAGAACGACGTGACGACCTTTCCCTTGTGCAGGCTCTTGCGGCGCCCGGTGACGACGCCCCCCTCGATCAGCGGGATGATGCCATCGGAGAACATCTCGGTGTGTACGCCGAGGTCGTGCTTGTCGGCGAGCAACGGCGTCAGCGCCTGCGGGATCTCGCCGATGCCGAGCTGCAAGGTGGCACCGTCCGGGATCAGGCTCGCGACGTTGCGGGCGATCTCCTGGCAGACGACGTCCGGCTGCGCGCCGGGAAGCTCGAGCACCGGTACGTCGCATTCGACGAGCGCGTCGATGTCGCGTACGTGGACGAAGCTGTCGCCGTGCGTCCGCGGCATGTTTGGATTGACCTCGGCCAGCACCACGTCGGCGGACTCGACCGCACTCTTCACCACGTCGACGGAGATGCCGAGGCTGACGTAGCCGGCCCGGTCGGGCGGCGACACCTGGATCAGGGCGACGTCGACGTGCAGGCGTCCGCTGCGGAAGAGGCCGGGGATCTCCGAGAGAAAGACCGGCGTGTAGTCGGCGTGGCCGGCGTGTACCGCGTCCCGGACGTTCGCCCCGATGAAGAAGGCGTTGTGGCGGAAACGCCCTGGAAAGCGCGGGTCCGCATAGGGCGCCACACCCAGCGTCAGGATGTGCATGATCTCGCCCGCGGAGACCGCGGCGTTCTCGGCGAGCGCCCGCACCAGCGTCTGCGGCTCGGCGCATCCCGAGCCGATGAAGACGTGATCGCCGGAGCGCACCTTCGCGACCGCCTCGGCCGCCGACACGAGACCGCCGGCATGGTGCGACCACCGATCTTTCGTGCGACGCGCCGGCGGGCGCGGTCGCCTCACGTCGCGCTTGCTCACGGCGCGGTACGTCAAGCCCAGGCCGCGCGTCGGCGGCGTCGAATGCTCACCGGTTGCCGTCTTCCTCGATCGCGGTGTGTCTCCTCGCCCTGGTGAGCTGCTCCGCCCTCAGTGCTTGTGCTCGATCCGGCGCCCGAAGGTGACCTCGCCCTTGTCGATCCGCAACGAGAAGCCGCAATCCGGGTTGGTGCACACCCACGCCTTGAACATCACCGTCGCGCCTTCCTGCCCATAGTCGGAGAGAGGGATCAGCAACCCATTGTTGCATTTCTGGCACTTGGGCAACTCCATCTCACCACCTCCTCTGGGCAAGCACCGGCCAGGCAATGTATAGGCTCACGCAATGTCACAAATCAAGGAGATGCCGCGGGAATCGCAGCCTGACGCGGCCCTCCGCGAGGGCTCTCCAGCGGT
This sequence comes from Thermodesulfobacteriota bacterium, assembly GCA_040755575.1. Lineage (GTDB taxonomy): Bacteria > Desulfobacterota > Binatia > UBA12015 > UBA12015 > DATCMB01. The sequence continues at coordinate 1,790 of JBFMAS010000390.1, read as the reverse complement.
GTCGCGGCAAGCCGAATTGCTGGCGCGACTGCGCGACCTCCTCGACGAGCGCGCACGGTTGCAGGACTCCCTGCTGAGCGTCGATCGCGAGATCGATCGGGTTCGCCATGAGGCTGCGGAGGCGGCGCGTCTCGAGGCCGAGCGCCTGCGCGAGTCGGGCGACGACCGCACGTTCACGGTCGCTGCCGAGGAGCTCGTGCGCGGCAGCGCGGAGCCTCCGGCCGAGGTCGACCGGGAGGACTTCGTCCGCTGCGCGCGAACCGTGGTGCGTGCGCTGCGCCGCCGCGGCGACCCGCTGGCCGGTACGGAGGTGCACGTGCGCTTCCAGCCGCGCTCGGGGCGCGTCGTGGCGATCGGTGTCAAGGCGGGCGACGACGCGTGCGAGCGCCAGATCTATCGACGCTTCGATCTGGCCGGGCCGGCGATGAGCCGTTGAGCTGCCCGCGGCTCAGGGGTCGTTGGCCGCGGGCCCGGCGGCCGCGGGCAGCACGGGCAGCTCGTTCGAGCCGCTCGCCTTCTTCGTGGCCGCGCTGACCTGGACGTCGCAGCGGTCGCGCGGCAGCTTCGCATCGGCGCGAATGGCGATGCGGACGTCGAGCTTCTCCTCGAGCTCGTCGACGCCGCCGTGCAAGGGCCCGTGGAGCGCGGTCGCGACCTCGGGCGAGACGGTTGCCGTGACGCGCTCAGCGCCCGGAGTCGCGGCGACGTGGCGGCGGATGATGCGCAGCGCCTCGGCGGCGAGCGTGCCGACCGACTTGAGGCGCCCGTCGCCGTTGCACGTCGGACACGGCGTCGTGATCAGCTGGCGCAGGTTGTCGCGCGTGCGCTTGCGCGTCATCTGCACGAGCCCGAGCTCGGAGATGCGCAGGATGTTGGTGCGCGCTTTGTCGCGCTTGACGGCTTCCGCAAGCGCCTCGCTCACCTTCTTGCGGTTCGCCGCCTTCTCCATGTCGATGAAGTCGATGATGATGATGCCGCCGATGTTGCGCAGCCGAAGCTGATCGATCGCGACGCGCGCCGCCTCCAGGTTCGTCTTGAGGACCGTTTCCTCGTGCGTCTTCTTGCCGACGAAGCGCCCGGTGTTCACATCGATGGTGGTCAGCGCCTCGGTCTGGTCGAACACCAGGTAGCCGCCCGACTTGAGCCAGACCCGTCGCTCGAGCGCGCGGTTCACCTGGTTCTCGATCCCGAAGTGATCGAAGATCGGCTCGACGCCCTCGTAGATCTCGACGCGCGACTTGAGCTTCGGCTGCAGCACGCTGTCGACGAAGTCGATCACGCGCTGGTGGTCGTCCGGTCGATCGAGCACGACCTGCCGCACGTCGCTCGTGAACAGGTCGCGGACCGCGCGCAGCACGATGTCGAGGTCGGCGTGGAGCAGAGCCGGCGCGCTGGTCGCCTCGCTCTTCTTGACGATGCTGCTCCACAGCCGCGACAGGAAGCGCATGTCGGCGACGATCTCGCGCTTGCTGAGGCCCTCGCAGGCGGTGCGCACGATGAATCCGCCCGCGCCCTTCGGACGGCCGGTCGCGACGATGTCGCGCAGGCGCTGCCGCTCCTTCTCGTCCTCGATGCGGCGCGACACGCCGATGTGGTCGGTCGTCGGCATGTACACGACGTAGCGCCCGGGCAGGGAGATGTGCGACGTGATGCGCGCGCCCTTCGAGCCGATCGGTTCCTTCGATACCTGGACGAGGATCTCCTGCCCCTTGCTGAGCACCTCCTCGATGGTCGGCATCGGGACGTCCTCACGCGCGCGCGGGCGGGTGGGCTCGGGGCCCGCGACCTCG
>JBFMAS010000389.1:0-5144 GCA_040755575.1 Thermodesulfobacteriota bacterium | reverse complement strand
GGGCATGGCCGGCCTCGTCTCGCGGACGCGAGCAGGGTGCACGCGTCCCCGATGCGTCGGGGAGGAGGCGGAACGATGACCAGGACCTGGAGCGGCGGAGCGGTCGCAGCGCTGGCCGCCTTGCTGGCCTTGCCGGCCGCAGCGTCGGCTGCCGACGGCGTCTACGTCGGCGGCACGGTCGCCGACGCGACCGGCGCACCCGTGGCCGGCGTCGAGCTCGAGCTCGTCGACGCGAGCGGCAAGCTCGCGGGCAAGGCGACGACCGGCGACAACGGCGGCTACGCGCTGCCGTGCGTCCCCACCGGACGGTACACGCTGCGTCTCGATCCGGCGTCGAGCGGCGTCAAGGGCGACACGGTCGCGGCACCGGTAGGCGCGGACGGCCTGATCGTCAACTGGACCGTCGACGGCAAGGCGCCGGCTCTCGCGGCGGCGCTGGCCGGCGGCGGCCCGTGCGCCGAGCAGCAGATCGGCGCCGCGCCGCCGGCACCGGCGGCAGGTGCGTCGATCCCTCCGGCGGCGATCGTCGGCGGCGCGGGCGCGGTGGTCGTCGGCGGGACGCTGGGCGGTCTCGCGGCGAGCGGCGCGTTCGACGGCAGCGACCGCTCGTCGGCCACGCCGAGCCAGTGACGCGGCGCCGGAGCGGCGAAGGAGCTCGGACCATGAGCCGGACGTCCCGCGGGACGCACGCCCGCCGTGCGCGTGCCGCCCTGCTGCTGAGCATCGTGGCCGCGGGCTGCTCGGCCGGGGCGAGCGCGCCGTCGCGGCAGCCGGCGTCCGCGCCGACGGCCGGCGCGCCGGCCGTGCGCAGCGACGCCCTCGCGGCCGTCGCGGCCCGGCCGAGCGCGGCACCGAGCGCCGACCTGACGCGCCTCGCCGAGCTCTACGAGAAGCGCACCGAGGGCAGCGGCGTCGTCGACCACCCGATCGGCCCCGGCGACCTCATCGAGATCAACGTGCCCGCGATGGAGGAGCTGCGCGACCGCTCGGTGCGCGTCGCGTCGGACGGCAACGTCACGCTGCCGCTGCTCGGCACCGTGCGCGCGGAAGGCCTCACCGAGACCCAGCTCCACGAGGACCTGCGCCGGCGCCTCGGCCACTACATGCACAAGCCGCAGCTGTCGCTGCTGGTGAAGGAGTACCGGAGCCGTCAGGTCGGCGTGCTCGGCGCCGTCGCACGGCCCGGCCTGCAGATCACCCGGGACGGCGGCGACACGATCCTCGACATGATCTCCGAGGCCGGCGGCCTCACCGACCAGGCGAGCCAGCGGCTGCTGTTCATCCCCGCGGAGCAGGTCGACCAGAACGAGGCCCGCCAGCTCGCCTCGGCCGGCCTCATCGTGGGCGACGCGGCTCCGGGCCTCTACGCCGACGGCTCGCCGTCGTCGCAGCTCATCAAGGCGACGAGCCCGATCGTCATCGACCTCGAGAAGATGAGCGAGGGCTCGCAGCAGATGGCGCTGTCGGTGCCGGTGCGCCCGGGCGACACGATCATCGCGCTCGGCGGCGGGCAGGTGTTCGTCCAGGGCTGGGTCGAGAAGCCCGGCGCGTATCCGATCACGCGCGGCCTCACGCTGCTCGGCGCGCTCGCCGCCGCGGGCGGCGCGTCGTACCCGGCGGACAAGACCTCGGTTCGGCTCCTGCGCGACACGCAGAGCGGCGGCCGCGAGGTGCTGGTCGCGAACATCGAGGACGTCGAGCAGGGCAAGAGCGACGACGTGCTGCTGCGCGAGGGCGACATCGTCGAGGTCGAGGCGACGGGCGGCAAGCTCGCGGCCTACGGCGTCTATCACTTCTTCACCAACGTCATGCGGATGGGCTTCGCGCTGTCCCCGTTCTGAGGCGAGCCATGCCGAGCACGAGCCAGCTCCCGCCGCCGGCCGACCTTGCGGCGCACGCGCCGATCCATTTGCCGATCGCCCCGCTGTACGACGATCCGAACGCCGAGCCGCGCATCGTCGAGCACTGGCGCACGGTGCGCCGGAGCTGGCGGGCGATCGCCGCGTGCGCCGCCGTCGCGGTGCTCGCGACCGGCCTCTACGTCGTCCTGAAGACGCCGCTCTACACCGCGGAGTCGAAGATCCTGATCGAGCGCCGCACGCCGCAGATCCTCGACGTGCGCGAGATCGTCGCCGACGGCATCGGCGGCGAGGAGTCGAACTACTACCGCACGCAGCAGGAGATCCTGCAGAGCCGCGCGCTCGCGGTCGAGGTCATCCGGGAGCTGGGCCTCGACCGCGACCCCGCGTTCACCGGCGCGAGCGAGGACGGCGGGCTGATCGCGGGGGCGATCGCGCGCGTGCGAGCGAGCCTCGCGGGCCTGCTGCGGCGCGCGCCCGCGCACGCGCTGCCGGACGACGGCACGGGCGTCGCGCCCGAGGTGGTCGACCGCTACCTCGGGTCGCTGTCGGTCGCGCCGATCACGCGCACGCGGCTCGCGGTGGTGCGCTTCACGTCGCCCGATCCCGTGCTGTCCGCGAAGGTCGCGAACGCGCACGTGCAGGCGTACATCGCGCAGGGCCTCCGGCTGCGCAGCGAGGCGACCGACGACGCGCGGCGCTTCATGGAGGCGAAGCTGGTCGAGCTCAAGGAGCGGCTCGAGGCCTCCGAGGTCGCGCTCAACGCCTACCGGCGCAGCCGCGGCATCCTGTCGCTCGACGAGAAGGAGAACATCGTCGTCGAGCGCCTGTCCGACCTGAACCGCCGGCTGTCGGAGGCCGAGGGGCGGCGCATCGCGCTCGAGGCCGAGATCAAGCTGATCCAGAGCCGCGACTACGACTCGCTGCCCGGGGTCGCGAACAATCCCCTGATCCAGGCGATCAAGGGACAGCTCGCCGAGGTCGAGCGCCAGTACGTCGAGCTGTCGGCGCAGTTCAAGCCGACCTATCCCGCCGTCGAGCAGGCGCAGGCCCAGGTCCGCGACATGCGCGAGCGCCTGCGCAAGGAGATCGCCAAGGTGGTGAGCTCGATCGAGTCCGCGTACATGGCGGCCGCCGACACCGAGGGGGAGCTCGCGCGCAAGATGGAGGAGCAGAAGGCCGAGACGCTGCGCCTGAAGGACGCCTCGGTGCAGTACGCCATCCTGCAGCGCGAGGCGGATGCGAACCGCGGGCTCTACGACAGCGTCCTGCAGCGCATGAAGGAGATCGGCGTCGCCGCGGCGGTGCAGGCGTCGAACGTCTCCGTGGTCGACGTGGCGAGCGTGCCGCGCTTCCCGTCCTCGCCGCAGAAGAAGCGCGCCCTGCTGCTCGCGCTGCTCGCGGGTGTCCTGGGCGGCGTCGGGCTGGTGCTCGGCCGCAGCCACCTCGACAACTCGCTCAAGGGCGCGGAGGACGTCGAGCGCTTCCTGCACGTGCCGAGCCTCGGCCTCATCCCCGGCTTCGACGAGCTCCGGTCGGACGCGAAGGCCGCGTCGCAGCTCGCGTTCCAGGCGCCGCGGATCGGCGCCGAGGCGGGGCTCATCGTCGCGCGCGACTCGTTCTCGGTGGTCACCGAGGCGTACCGCTCGTTTCGCACCGCGCTGCTGTTCTCGCAGCCCGAGGTCGAGCCGCGCACGCTGCTGTTCACCAGCGCGCTCGCCGGCGAGGGCAAGACGACGACGAGCCTCAACACCGGGATCGCCTTCGGGCAGCTCGGCGCCCGCGTGCTGATCATCGACGCCGACCTGCGGCGAGCGACGGCGCACCGTCGCTTCGGGCTCGCGAACCGCGAGGGCCTGTCCGAGGTGCTCACCGGGCGCGCCGAGCTCGACACGGTGACGCGCCCGACCTCGGTCGACGGCGTGTGGTTCGTCAGCGCGGGGCAGCTGCCGCCGAACCCGACCGAGCTGCTCGCGTCGCGCAGCATGGCGAAGGTGATCACGCAGGCCTCCGAGCGCTTCGACTACGTGATCATCGACTCTCCTCCGGTCATGGCGGTGAACGACGCGGTGGTGCTGTCGCCGATGGTGGACGGCGTCGTCATGGTGGTCGAGGCGCACGAGACGCCGCGCAAGATCGTGCAGCGCGCGGAGCAGCGTCTCTGCCAGGCGCGAGCGCGCATTCTCGGCGTGCTGCTCAACCGCGTCGACGCGACGAGCGACCACTACTCGACGTACTACGGCGGCAACTACTACTCGTCGTACTACCACGGGACCGGCGAAGCGCGCGTCTGAGCGACCGTGACCGTCTGGCTCGACCGTCTCGTCGTCGCGGGCATCGTCGTGCTGCTCGTCGCGACGCCGCTGGCCTTCGGCACGGTGCACGCGTGGGCCTACGCTCCGGCGATCGCGCTCGTCGCCCTGCTGCTCGTGCTGTGGGCGGCGAAGGTGGCGCTGTTCGGCGTGCCGCACGAGGGGCATCGCACGGCGCCGACGGGCGTCGCGCTGCCGCTCGCGGCGTTCGTCGTGCTGGTCGCGGCGCAGCTCGCACCCCTGCCGCCGGGTCTGCTGCGCGTGCTGTCGCCGGCCGCGCACGAGCTCTACGCGACGAGCCTGCCCGGCTGGCCCGACGCGGCGCCCTACGCCGACCTCGCGACCGCGCCTTCCGACCCGGGTCGTGAGGGCGCGGTGCGCTGGCGGCTCCTGCCGACCGCGGACGAGGCGGACGGCGCGGGCGGCGGCGAGCGTCTCGACGTGCTCGGGGCGGGCGGCGAGGCGGCGCTGCGCGAGCGCCTCGCGGCCGGCGACGCGCCGGCCGCGATGAGCGCCTGGCGGCCGCTGTCGGTCGCGCCGCCCGCGACGCGCGTCCTGCTCGTCAAGCTCACCGCCTACGTTGCGCTCTTCCTGCTCGTCGGCCTCTATCCGTTCAACCGCTCGCCGGAGGGCGACTGGCGGCCGCTGCGCAAGGTCCTGCTCGCGGTCGTCGCCGCGGGGGCGATCGTCGCGGCGCTCGGCCTCGTGCAGCGCTTCGCCTGGAACGGACGCCTCCTGTGGCTCTTCGTGCCGCACGACTGGGCCGGCCCGGATCCGCGGCCGCAGACGAGCGGCCCGTTCGTCAGCCGCAACAGCTTCGCCGGCTACCTGGTGCTCGTCCTGCCGCTCGCCGTGGCCGGCGCGCTGTGCCGCAGCCACCTCGACGTGCCCGGCCGCCGCCGCGCGACCCGGGCGTTCCTCGCCGCCGCCGCGGCGCTGATCGGCCTCGGCATCGTGCTGAGCCTGTCGCGCG
>JBFMAS010000388.1:0-7663 GCA_040755575.1 Thermodesulfobacteriota bacterium | reverse complement strand
GCCGCGCACGAACGGCGTCAGAGCCGCTCGAGCACCTTCTCCGCGCTCGACGCGTTGAGCCCCGGGCCGGGCTCGACCATCAGCGCCTCGACCTTGCCGTCGCGCAGGATCATCGCGTAGCGCTGCGAGCGCGGCCCCATGCCGAAGCCGCTCGCGTCCATGCCCAGGCCGAGCGCGCGCGTCAGCTCGCCGTTCCCGTCGGCGAGCATCCGCACCCTGCCGGTCGCGTTGCTGCTCTTGCCCCACGCGTCCATCACGAACGCGTCGTTCACCGACAGGCAGGCGATCTCGTCCGCCCCCTTCTTCTTGAGCGCGTCGTACTGGTCGATGAACCCGGGCAGGTGCTTCATCGAGCAGGTCGGCGTGAACGCACCGGGGACGGCGAAGACCACCACCCGCTTGCCGGCGGAGAGCTCCGCCAGGGAGACCGGCGTGGGCTTGCCGTCCACCATCTCGGTCACCTTGACGTCGGGAACCTTGTCACCTTCTTTGATCGCCATGTCGTCCTCGCGTGGCTGTTGTCGTTCGAAGCGCTACAGCTAGCCGAGGACCTGCGCGCACTCAAGAACGGCGCGCCGCGCGTCAGAGGAGCAGGAGCGCGATCGCGAGCGCCGCCGCGATGCCGACTCGCGCGACGAAGCCGGGCTGGATCACGGCGTGCTCGGACGCGATGCTGCGCACCTCGTGCGCCGGCACGCGACCGAGGCAGACGTCCTCGACGGTGGCGAGACAGTCCTCGGCGAGGATCTCGCGGAACGCGTGCCCGATCTCCGCGGACGCGACCGACGGATCGCCCTTGTAGCTGACCGCGTCACCGCCGTAGCCGAAGCGCGCGTTGAGCAGCCAGCCGATCGCGCCGGACAGCCCATCCACCGCCTCGCGCAGCCGCGCGACGTCCGCTCCGCCCCGCTCGCGCCAGGCGACGACGCGCTCGCCGAGCCGCGCGAGCGGCCGCCACGCCGGCGGCTGTCGCGCCGGGAGCTGCTCGAACCCCGCCTCGACCAGCCGTGCGTCCTGCGCGAGCATGAAGCTCGTCTCCCAGGCTCCCGCGTGCTCGCCGCAGAGCAGGGCCGCACGCTCGCGCTCGTCGAGCGCGCGGCCGAGCAGATCCTCGAGCCGGGCGAAGCGCCCACCGGTGATGATCCGGTGCAGCGCGACGATCGACGGCGTGAACATGCGGATCCCCGTACGACGGCTCACCTTGCGGCACGCCGCCTCGAGCGCCGCCGCGTGGCGCGGCCCGCCGTGTCCGTTGGTGACGACGACGTTCTGGAACCCGGCGCGCGCGAGGCTGCGGCCGTGCGCGACGAGCGTCGCGTACACGGTCCGCGGCGCCGCGTCGACGGAGCCCGGCAGCGGCAGCTCGTCGGCACCGAGCGGCAGCGGCGGCAGCTGCACCACCGTCCACTCGGGGTGGCGCTCGGCAAAGCGGCGACCCGCCTCCTCGGCCATCCAGCGGGCCATGAAGAGGTCCATCCCGAGCGGCAGGTGGGGGCCGTGCACCTCGAGCGCGCTCACCGGCAGGAAGGCGACGGTGCGCTCCCGCACCATCTCGCGCACCTTCGCGTAGGTGAGCTCCTCGCCCCGAACGACGCCCATCGGCTGCCCTTAGCGCTCGCGCCCGCGACGCGCGAGCCGCCCGACGCCGAGCAGCTCCCCGTAGAGGCGGAGGTTCCACAGCACCCAGGCAGCCGCGAGGGCGAGCGGCACGGCGCGTCCGACGACCGCGTCGTCCCGGCTCGCCAGGACGACCGAGAGCGCGAACCCCGGCGCGACGACCGCGAGCAAGGCGACGTTCTCGCGCCGCACCCGGTAGCCGAGGGCGGAGCGGTGGTAGGCGTACGTCGCGAGCAGCGCGATCAGGTTCGCCGCCCAGTAGGAGAACGCGACCGCGACCGCCCCGAGACGCGGCAGCAGCAGCCACGACGAGAGCGCCCAGCCGCCCCAGTACAGCACCGCCTGGAACACCAGGAAGCCCAGCCGCTCGCGCGGCAGGAGCGAGATGTTCATCGACTGGCGCATCATCGCGACCAGCTCGCCGGCGAGCTGCCAGCAGAGCATCGTCCCGGCGGCGAGGAACACCTCGGTGTAGAGCACGGGCACCCAGAGCTCCCGGGTCGCGAGCAGGGCGACGATCCCCGGCGCGAGGACCACGAGCGCGATGCGCAGGAAGTCGTTCTGCAGCGCGAGCACCGCGGCAGGGTCGTCGAGCTTGGTCGCGACCTTCGGCATGCCGTAGGTCCAGAGCGAGGTCGCGAGGATACCCAGGTAGTTCTGCCCCACCTGCCATGCGACCTGGTAGAAGCCGTTCGCCTCCGAGCCGTACGCGCGGATGATCTCCCCCCGGACGAGCAGCGTCGAGCCGGCCGCCGCGACGCTCGTCAGGGCGAGCGCTCCGGCGTAGCGGACGAGCTTGCGCACCGTATCCGCGTCGGCCGCAGCGGGGCGCAGGCGGAGCCGCTGCGGCACGACGACGTGCCGCCGCACGAGCATGACGCCGAGCAGAAGCGCCGCCGCCTCCGCGACGACGAGCGCGGCGACGGCCCCCGTCAAGCCAAGGCGCCAGGCCAGAGCCGCCATCGCGACGAGCGCGACGAGCGACTCGACGACCGCGAGCTGCACGTACGAGCGGAAGTGCAGCGATCCGGACAGGACTCGGGCGCTCAAGGTCTTCGGGACGACGAAGAGCAGCGTGACGGCCACGAGCACGACGAGCGGCGCGTAGCCCGGGTCGTCGAACACCCAGCGCGCGAGCCGCGGCGCGAGCGCGACGCTCGCCGCCGCCAGCACCAGTGCGAGCGAGCCGAACAGCGCGAGCGCGGTCACCAGCAGGCGCTCGAGGCCCGTGCGGTCGTCCCGGCCATATCTCTCGGCGACGATCTTCAGGAAGCCGTTCGCCGAGCCCAGCATGCTGACCTGGCGCAGCAGGTCGAGGAGCGACGCCGCCTGGGCGAGAAGGCCGGTGCCCGCAGGCCCGAGCAGCGACGCCGCGACCTTGGCGCGTGCCGCGCCCAGCACCACCAGGACGGCCTGCCGGAAGCTCAGCAGGCCGACCGAGCGCGCGAGCTCGCTCATCGCCGCCGATCGCGACCGCGCCCTGCGCCGAGCGGCGCGCGCGTGCTCAAGGGTTCAGCAGGGCGTTGCCGTGGCCGTCGAAGTTCACCACCGCGCGGCCGCTCACCGCGTCGACGATCGACACGACGCCCTGCGCGACGCCGTGCCGCCAGCCGCGCAGCCAGTCCTGCGCGGCCTGCCGACGGCGCTCCGCGGGCAGCGCGCGCCAGCGCTCGTCGACGCGCACGAGCAGCATCCGCGGCAGGCCGGGATGCCGCTCAGCGGCGACGATGCCGTAGGTCTCACGCGCCGCAGGGCTGCGCAGCCGCGCGAGGACGTCGTCGGCGGACAGGCGGTGGGCGCTCGCCGCGTCCGCCGCCGCCGTGAGGAAGACGAAGGCGAGCGCGGCGAGCACCCGGCGACGACCGCTCGGCATGACGGGCAGCGCTGCTCAGTCCCTCCCCGCGGCGCGCGCGCGCTCGGCCTCGAGCCGCTCGCGCTCCGCCTCGGGAAGCTGCTCGATCGCCTGCTCGACCACGCTCTCCGGGATGCGCAGGTCGTGCAGCGGGACGTACTCCTCGGTTGCCTGCTTCTTGTCGCGCTGCACCTGCTCGGCGAGCTCACGTCCTGTCAGGACGCGCTCCTCGTCCTCCGCGATCGCCTGCCGCGGTCCGCCGATCAGCGCGACCACGTCCCGCAGCCAGCCGCGCGCGCGCGCGTACCACGGCCGGTCGGCCCGCTCGATGCGGGCAAACGCCGGCAGCGCGTCGCCGACGTGCGCAGCGCTCGCCATCACCGGCAGGCCGGGCGCGTCGAAGCCGTCGCCCGCGAGGTCGACGAACACCGGGTTGGTGAACGCGACCGGCACCATGCCGGGCACGATCTTGTCGACGAGCGGCGGGGGCGTCGGCAGCGGCGACAGCTTCGCGCCCGCCTCGACGATGAAGTAGGTGTCGACCGGGACCTCGACCGGCACCTCGGCGTCGAAGCGCTTGACGCGGTTCAGCGCCTGGCTGAACGCGTTCGCGGGCGCCGACTTGAGGGCCGGGGTCGTGGTCCCGTCGAAGGTGAGCACCGTGAAGCCGTTGGCGATCACGCGCACCTCGTCGACGGGGATCCAGTTCGCCGCGTGCACCTCGATGCGCAGGCGCACCGTCGACGTGCTCGGCACCAGCGTCTCGCCGAGGCCGGCCGAGGCGCCGAGCGCGTCGAGCACCTCGAAGCGGACGAACGGGCCCGTCGTCGCCATCATGTTGCCCGCCTTGATGCTGGCGTCGAACGCGTCGACGTCGAGCGTGGCGGGGTCGTCGCCGGAGGCGCCGACGTACGTGCGCGCATAGCCCGCGCTCTCGAGCGTGATCCGATGCGAGTCCGACACGCCGGTGCCGCCGATGAACGGCACGGTCGGCGGGTCGATCTGGTTGAGCAGCGAGAGCCAGTCGCGGCGCACCGCGACGTAGCCCGGGATCTCCGTCCCGTTCAGGATCTCCATCACGTCGAAGTCGATGTTGCGGATGCCGTCCGGGTTGGCGACGCCCGAGGTGCCGGGCCCCGTCACGTCGTCGTCGAGCAGCAGGTCGTTCGGCGAGGCGTTGATCGGCAGGTCCGGGTCGTAGCCGAAGTTGTTGAAGAAGCCGATCGACGTGATCCCCGACACGCCGGCCCGGACGTGGTTGTACTGGATCACCTGTGCGCCCTCGTCGCGCAGCCGCTTGAAGATCCAGTTCGGGGCGACGAACTCGTCCTCGATCGCGCCGTCGCGCCGGGCGTCCGGCTGGACGGTGAGCGGCCACCCGTTGATGTGGCCGGTGCTGTCCGGGAAGACGGGCGGGTTCGGCACCGAGCCGGTCACCTCGTTGCCGACGATCGACGTGATGTGGCTGCCGAGGTTCAGGCTCGCGATGATCGGCGCGTAGTCGACGTTGTAGTCGTGGTCGGTGCTGACCATCACCTCGACGCCCTCACCCGCGAAGCTCGCGACGCGGTCGCGCAGCATGGCGGTGGAGTCGAGGCTGCGCGCCGAGTGGACGTGGAAGTCGCCCGACAGGAAGCCCGTCGTGTCGACTGCGCGTCGCAGGCGCATGTTGATCTTGCGCATGCGCTCGGCGCGGATGTTGACCGTACGCCGGCGCACCGAGTACTCGGGGCCGCGCGAGACGATGATCTCGTACTTGCCGGGACGGATCTGCACGCTGCCGGTGCCGTCCGCGAGGTAGACGAAGTTCGCCTGCGCGGGGCCGCCGCCGAACGTCTCGGCGCGCAGGTCGAAGTCCGGTCCGGAGATCGGATCCGCGATCGCCAGCAGGTCGCTGCGGAAGCGCGGATCCGGTGTCGGCGCGATGCCCTTGATGGTGACCTTCGCGGGCATCGTGGGATCGGGGCCGGGCACGGTGTCGAAGACGCGGAAGTCGAGCGTCGCGAGCGCGCTCAGCGCGGGCGGCGTGACCGGCGTGTCCGCGGACGCGGACACGGTGACGCCGCTCACGGTGACGGGGTCGCGCTCGGGCGCCCGGAACTCGAGGCTGTAGACGCCGACCGGCAGCACCACGCCCGCGAACGCGCCGGTCGGGCTCGTGCGGAAGTGCGTGGCCGGCGTGCCGTTCGCAAAGCCCGGGATGGCGGCACCGCCCGTCCGGGTCGCGATGACGCTCGCCTCGACGTCCGGCGTGTCCGCCGCCGAGACGTCACCGGAGATCGTGCCGGTCGAGAACGACTGCCTGGAGGCGAGCTCTCCGATCATCGCGTTCGCCACCGAGGCGACGTCGTTCTTCGCTGCGACGTAGAGTCGACGCCGGTAGGTCAGCACGCCGCCCGGCTGCAGCGAGCCCAGCGGAATGTTGCCGAAAGCGGTCAGCAGGTTGCTGCTGACGCCGAACAGCGTGTTCACCGTCGAGGTGACGGGCGGGCTGCCGCCCGGTCCGTCCTGGTCGATGCTCGCCTCCACCCCGAGCAGGCCGTACGCGTTCTCCCCCGCGGCGAGCCCGCTCGGCGGATCGACGACGCCGTCGCCCGGCCGCGCGATGCCCGGCGCCGCGGCGAAGGCCGGCGTCTCGAGGGCGGCGGCGATGTTGTTGAAGTCGAGGACGGCATGGCGGAAGCCGCGGCCCACGAGCGGCGAGAACGGCACCTGCGCACGCTGCGTCCACAGGCTCGCGTCGAGGAAGCCGCCGAGCCCCGCGGCGGCGTTGGTCGGATGGTTGTTGGTCACCGTGGTGACGATCGTGAGGAACGGATCGCTGCCCGACGCCGTGTACTCCGTGACGACGTCGAGGTCCTCCGGTGGCACCGGGGTCGCCCCGGTGTCGAAGCCGAGGAGGTTGCCGGTGCACGTGATCGTGGCGGACGACGCCGTCGTCGACGCGCTGACCCCGCTGTAAAGAATGAAGTTCGACGTGCTCAATCCGCCGACGGTGAAGATCTGCGTCAGGTGGTCGTTGCTCGCGCCGTTGTTGCCGAGATCGATGAGCGAGCAGCCGGTGAACGCGAACTCGCTGACCTTCGGCGGCGCGGCCGCGCCGAGCAGCGGCACCAGGTCGGCCTGCGGTCCGACGTCGTCGATGATCGCCTGCACGACGCCGTTCGACAGATACCAGTCGTCGATCCCGCCGTCGGCGTCGGTGCCGGTGAAGAGCGTCGTCGCGGCGTTGCCCGCGCCGACCTGCGTTGCGACGAACTGCGCGCCGGCCTCGAGCGGCAGCAGCGCCAGAGCGAAAGCGACCAGTAGTCCCGTGGCAGAGCGCAGAATTTGCACGTCGGGTCCCTCCTGATGCGGCCGGAAGGCCCCATCGCGACGACCCTACAGGCGCCGCCGTGCGCCGTGCAACAGCCTTTTGCGGCCGGGCGGCGTCGGGACGCCGCCGTGCGGGCCGCCCGCGGGCGGGCGCCGTCGACCGGTGCGCGGCGCCGCGGGCGTCGGCGTCCGTACAAGGAATCGAGGAGCGAGCGCTACCAGCGGCGGACCGGACCGCTGTCGAGGTGGACGAAGCCGTCCGACGGGTAGTAGCCGACGCCGCCCGCCCGCATCGCGACCGCGACGTTGCGCAGCTGCCGGATGTCGCGCCCCGGCAGGTACACGTCGATCGCCTGACCGGTCATGTGGTAGCTGTGCTCCGCGACCCGCGCGCCCGCCCGGCGGTAGCTCTCGTTGGTCGTCGGCGAGCGGTACCCGGAGCAGACGTGGAACGTCTCCCGGCTGCCGAGCGCGTTGCGCAGGTCGAAGAGCTGGTTCAGCACCCGCGGATCGAACTGGCAGATCTCGTCGTTGTGGTAGTCGCGCAGCAGGTTGTCGAACGCGCGCAACGCGTCGGGGTCGTAGCGACCGTCGACATAGTAATCCAGCTCGATCCGCTCGCCGGTGTGGATGTTGTAGAGCGACAAGTTACGGACGGGCGCCGATCCGGCACCGAACGAGAAGGCGCGCCCCGGCGAGAAGGAGGCCGGGGACTCGAGAGTCGACCGCGCGATGGCGACGTCGGTGCGCGCAGGCGCGGTGCTCGCGCCGCGCGAGGCCGCGTGTCCCTTCGTGCTCTTCGCGCTGGCCGCCGTCCGCCGCGCGACCGTGCGCCGCGCCGGGACCGACTTCCTGACCAGCGCCTTGCCGGCCGGCTTC
>JBFMAS010000387.1:0-7217 GCA_040755575.1 Thermodesulfobacteriota bacterium | reverse complement strand
GCGCCCTTCGCATCTCGGCGGCGGCCGCGGCGGCGGTGCTCCTGGTGGCCGGGGCGGCGTGCGCGACGCGGCTGCGCGACCGCGACCGGGCGATCGTGCTCGCGACCGACCCCGTCCTGCGGGTGGCGCCGTACGACTCGGCCACCGCGTCGGCGGAGATCGTGCCCGGAGACGTGGTGCGCATCGAGCGGGTGCACGAGGGCTTCGCGCTGGTCCGCACCCGCGACGGCAGGACCGGCTGGGTCGCCGGCGCGTCGGTCGCCCGCATCGCCTCCGCCGGCGGGCTCTGAGCGCCACCGTCCACGCAGCCGCCACGGTGCCCGGAGCGGCCGTCCCGCGTGGCACCTCCCGTGCAGCGCTGCGGCCGCATGACACGCGGGCGGCGCACGAGGCGAGGCGCGCAGCGGGCCTCGTCCGCGTGCCGGTCCCGCTCTGCCCACGACACGGGCAGCCGCTGCCGCGGCCTTGGGCACGCTACCCGGGAGAAGCGTACGGCATGGAGACCAAGCACCTTCGCACGCTCTTGACCATCGTCGAGCTGTCGAGCTTCACGCGCGCCGGCGTGAAGCTCGGCCTCAGCCAGTCCGCGATCAGCCAGCAGATCGGCGCGCTCGAGCGGAAGCTCGGCGTGAAGCTGCTGCGCCGCTCGGGCTCGGGCGCACGGCCGACGGCGGCGGGCGAGCTGCTCGTCGACCACGCCCGCCAGATCCTCGCGCGCATCGACAACGCGCGCCGGCTCGTGTCGGAGTTCGACGCCTCGCCGGGCGGCTTGCTACGCATCGGTGCGGGCGGCGCCGCCTGCCATCACCTCCTGCCCGACGTGCTGCAGGCGCTACGCGAGTCGTTCCCGCGCCTCGAGCTGCACGTGCGCAGCGGGCACACCGACCTCACCCTGGAGCGGCTCGTCGAGGGCGAGATCGACGTCGGGCTGCTCACCTTGCCGGTCGCGCACGCCAAGCTGCGGCTCGTCGAGCTCGGCCGGGACGAGCTCGTGCTGATCGTCGCGCCGGCGCACCCTCTCGCGTCGCGCACGCGCGTCGAGCCCGTCGACCTCGCGAGCGAGCCGCTGCTGATCTGCGAGCGACGCAGCAAGACCTTCCAGCTCGTCGAGCGCGTGCTGCTCGAGGCCGGCGTGTTCCCGCGCGTCGCGATGGAGATCGATCACCTCGAAGCCGTCTGCAAGATGGTCGCGCGCGGCCTCGGCGTGTCCGTCGTGCCGCGCTGGGCCGTCGCGAGCGAGCTCGCCGCGGGCGACGTCGTGGCGGTGCCGATCGGCGCGCGTGCGCCGTCGCGCGGCTGGGCGGTCGGCTTCCTCGAGGAGTCGAGCCCGCGCCAGGCGCTGCGCGCCTTCGTGCGGCTGTGCGCCGATCAGCTGCCGGCCGTGCTCGAGGCGTCGGCGAACGAGCCGCCCGACCGCAGGTCGGCGCCGCTGTAGGCCGTCGAGCTGACTAGCGCGCGGAGCGGACCAGCTCCGGACGCGCCGGCGTCTCGGCACAGGTCGCACCGTCCGCCGTCGGCGCCTCCACCAGCTCGACGAGCGTGCGCGACGCGAGCTCGCGCCGGCGCTGCTCCTCGAGGCCGTGCAGCAGCGCGCAGACGCGGGCGTCGGCGCCCTCCGGCGGGCGCGCCTCGCCGAACTCGTCGGCGAGCAACGACAGGTCGAGCATCGCCGGATCCCGCGCGAGCACGAAGCTCTCCTTGCCGTCGTCGTCCACCACGGCGAGCGCATGGGCCTTGCACAGCTTCGCGACCACCTCGGCGACGGTCTCGCTCGAGACGTCGAGCTCCTTGCCGACCTCGCCGAGCTCGATCGCTCCCCCGCTGCCCCGGAAGCGCTCCGCCGCGCGCACCAGGACGTGCAGCGCGACGGCCCAGCGCGACACGTCGCGCGCCGCCTCGGGCTCGGGCTCGGGGCCGTACTCGATGACCGCCGCGAGCTCGGCGCCCGCGAGGACGACCGTCCAGCTCACGTAGATCCACACCAGCGTCACGGGGAGCTGCGCGAGCGCCCCGTAGACGGCGCTCGCGCGCGCGACGCCGATCTGCAGCGAGACGTACGCCACCTGCACCACCTGCCAGGCGATGCCCGCGAGCAGGGCCGCGATCAGGATCGACTTCACGTGCGGCCGCCGGTTCGGCATGACGGCGTACAGGATCGCGATCGCCACGACGTTCATCGCGATCGGCGCGAGGCGGAGCGCGAGCAGCACCGCCCCGTGCAGCACCTCGACCTGCAGCAGCTGCTGCAGGAAGGTCTGCTCGCGCACGGCCGACGTGATGCCCACCGCCAGCAGCAGCAGGAACGGGATCAGCAGCACGACGGCGACGTAGTCGGTGATCTTGCGCCACCAGGAGCGGCCCCGCACCACGCGCCAGATGATGTTGAAGCTCGACTCGATGCTGCCCAGCACCGAGATCACCGTGACGACGAGGAACGCGGCACCGATCGCGCCGATCGTGCGCACGTTCGTGTTGTCGATGAAGGTCATGATGCGCTCGGTGACCTCGGGGTCGAGCGCGAGGCGCGACAGCAGCACGGGCTCGAGGCGGTGCTGCGCGCCGAGCCCCTTCAGGACCGCGAACATCAGGGCGAACAGCGGCACGAGCGACAGCAGCGACGTGTAGGTCAGGGCGGCCGCGGCCTCGAGGCAGCGATCGGCGTAGAAGCGGTCGAAGCTCGCCCTCGCGATCCTCCACGTCGAGGACGCCCAACCCGTTCCCCGTGCGAGCCGAGCCGTCATGCCTGGACCCATTTGTGCATGCTGGTCATGGCTTGTCACGATGCGACTCCGACGATAGAAGGCGCGCAAGTTCCGCTCGATCTCACCCGAATCGCCAGGAGGACGTCATGGTCGAGGAAATCATCCTGGAGGAGGAGGCGATCGCCCTGGAGCGAACGCTCGAGGGGACGTGGCCGGGGGAGGCAATCCTCGGACGGCCGATCCACACTTTGCCCGAGCTGCAGCCGCCGATCGTGCTCGCGCCCGACGCGACGGTGCGTGCCGCACTCGAGGTGATGAACCGGGCGACGGTCGGCTGCGTCCTGGTGGTCGAGGACGGCAAGCTCGCCGGCATCTTCACCGAGCGCGACCTGCTCACCAAGGTCGCCGGCGCGCTCGACGTCGACACGACGCGGCTCGCCGACGTCATGACGCGCGACCCGGAGTGCTTGACGCTCGACGACAGCATCGCCTACGCGCTCAACAAGATGAGCGTCGGCGGCTTCCGGCACGTGCCGCTGGTCGACGCGGACGGCCGCCCGACCGGGCTCGTCGGCATGCGCAGCGTGGTCGACTTCCTGGTCGAGCTGTTCCCGCGCGAGGTGCTCACCCTGCCCTCGTCGCCGGCGAAGCAGATCTCGCCGACGCGCGAAGGAGCTTGCCGGGAGCCCCCCCCGCCTGGCGACGCCGGGCGGCCCGCAGTGCGCGCCGCGCGCCCCGCGGCCGTGCATCGCGACCTCGCGGAACTGGTAGATGACGGCGGCCGTCGGGGCGTGCACGTGCGTGCCGACGAGCGGGATCGAGATCACCGGCCGCTCGCTCTGCGGGATGCGCCGCAGCCGCGGGACGCCCGGGCGGTCGAGCTCGGCGAGCGGGACGCGGTGCACCGAGGCGACCTCGCGCGGGTCGGGGACGAGCTCGCACGCCGCGCCGGCCCACACCACCACCGGCGTGATGACGAAGCCCGAGCGCGTCGGGTAGTCGTCGAGCAGGCCCAGCACCTGCGACGCCGGGCAGGCGAGCCCGACCTCCTCGGCGAGCTCGCGCAGCGCCGCCTCGACGGCCGTCTCGCCGCCGTCGATGCGCCCGCCCGGCAGCGCCCACTGGCCGCCGTGGCTCGCGAGGCGCGGTGCGCGCCGTGTGAGGACGAAGCAGGCGCGCCCGTCCTCGTCGTCGACCACGGTGACCGCCACCGCGGCGCGCACCAGCTCCCCGTCGGGGTGCGCCTCGCGCGCGAACGCGGCGAGGTTGTGCGCGAGCCGCACACGGGTCGCCTCGCCGAACGTCGTCCCTTGCCTCGTCATGCTGCCCGCCTCGCGGCCCCGGAGCCCGTCCCGTAGCACGCCGGGCCCGCGTGCGCGCGTCGTCGGTTGCAGGACGGCTCGCGAGCCGGATAACCATGGCTGCCATGAGCGAGCTCAGCGTTTCCGACCGTCTCGAGATCCAGGAGCTCCTGGCGCGATACTGCCACTGCATCGACCGCGGGCGCTGGGAGCGCTTCCCGGAGCTCTTCACCGAGGACTGCCGGCTCGACATGAGCCAGGTGATGGGCCTCTACGAGGGACGCGCCGGCATCCAGACGTTCGTCGACACGCTGAAGCCGCTCGGCATCTTCATGCGCCACCTGGTCACCAACGTCGTGATCGAGGGCGACGGCGAGCGCGCGCACGTCGAGTCGTACGTCGTCGCGGTCACGGGCTCGGAGGCGAGCCCGAGCCGCACGACCGGCTTCTACGACGACGAGGTCGTCAAGCAGAACGGCCGCTGGCTGCTGCGTCGCCGCACGCTGGCGCTCGACGTGCCGAAGGCCTGAGCCGTGACCGCCGCCGCCGTCGTCCCCGAGGAGCTGCCGACCTTCGAGCTCGGCGAGCGCCTCACGCGAGAGCAGGTCGAGTTCCTCGACACCTACGGCTTCATCCGCTTCCGCCGCTTCGCGACGCCCGAGACGGTGCGCGAGCTGCGCGCGGAGGTCGAGGAGATCGATCGGCGCCTGGTCGCCGAGGGGCGCACCCAGGTGAACGGCATCCCGCTCATCGTCGGTACGCGGGCGGACGGCTCGCGCTACGTGCAGCGCATGGTGTTCGCGTCGACCTTCGGCCCGCGTCTGCACGCCTTCCTGCAGGACCCGCGCTTCCGCGCGATCCTCGCGGTCGCGGGCGAGGGCTACCGCATCGGCGAGCGCGAGCGCGACGGGCTCGTCGTCAATCACTTCCGGCGCGAGCAGGGCTCTGCCTACTCGAGCCTCGGCTGGCACACCGACAGCCTGCGCGACGTGTTCTACCTCGAGAGGCCGCGCCGCTACCTGAACGTCGGCTTCTACCTCGACGACTCGCCGCGGGCGAAGGGCGGCGTGCGCGTCCTGCCCGGCACGCACGAGCAGAGCCTGTGGGCGATGCTGACGCGCAAGTGGCACTTCCTCGACCACGAGCCCGACCAGGGCGAGGTGGCGATCGAGGCCGAGGCGGGAGACCTGACCATCCACGACGGCCGCCTGTGGCACCGGGTCGCCCAGGCCGAGGTCACCGGCGACGCGAGCCAGCGTCGCGTCATGTACCTGCCGCTGATGAACGGCCCGGAGAAGCTCAAGCACGAGGGCAGCCCGACGCCGTTCTACTTCCGCCTGCGCAAGCTCGCGGGCTACTGAGAGAGGCCGCGACCGATGCGCAACGTGCTCCTCACCCGCGGCGCCGCCGCCCTGCTCGTCGCGGCGCTCCTCGCGACGTCCGCCCGCGCGCAGCAGACGACGATCCTCGTCACCCCGCCGCTGCAGCTCGGCAACCCGTCGTTCGCCCCCGAGGGCGAGGCCGACGTCGGTGTCGAGTGCATCGCCGTCAATACCACGCTGCAGCCGCGCCACATCGCGCTGCAGATCTTCGACGGCCAGGGAGTCCAGACCCGTCCCCCGACCAGCCCGACCCCGACCCCCGGTCCGACGCCGACGCCGATCCCGCCCTTCCAGGCGGCGATCCTCGACGATCCCGGCTACGAGAGCCCGGGCAGCGCCGCCGCCGGCATCCGCTACTGCATGATCGTCGTCGAGGGCAGCGCGAACGACGTGCGCACGACCTTCTGCCTGCGGGACGCGCCGGTCGGCCGCTGCACGGTGGCCGTCGAGGCGAGCGAGCTGGTCGCGCCTATACCGTGAGCAGGCGCGCGAGCCCGGCCTCTCGACGATAGACGTTCGACGACGCGAGCAGCCAGCGCCCGGGCCGGTCCGCGACGCATTCGATCTTGACGGAGCTCCCGGGTGCGACCGCGACGGTGTCCTTCCAGGGCGCACGCGCCGCCGGCTGACCGGCGAGCAGCCGGAAGCGGTAGCCGTGCAGGTGCAGCGGCTGCCAGAGGGTCGTGCGGTTCAGGAGCTCGAGCTCGACGCGCTGTCCGGCCGGCAGCGCGAGCGGCTCGATCTTCGGGTCGCCGCTCGTGAACTCGCCGGGGTACGTGAAGCCGTCGACGTTCCAGGCGTAGCGCGCGAGGTCGCCGCCGACCTCGAGGCGGATCCGCTTCGGCGCACCTGCAAGGAGCGGCGCGTCGGCGGGCGCGCGCAGCATTCCGTAGGTCAGGTGGCGGCCGCCCCAGCGCGGCGGCCGCGTGCTCACCACGGGCCGCACGCCGGGCGTGTGCAGCACGCCGACCGCGCCGCCGGACGCACCGAGCGCCGCCGCGCGCAGCGAGTAGCTGCCCGCCGCGCCCATGGTCAGGACCACGTCGTAGCGCTCGCCCGTGCCGAGCACGAGGTCGTCGACCTCGACCGGCTCGACCGCGTGCCCGTCCGCCGCGACCACCTGCAGCGCGTGTCCCTCGACCATGAAGCGGAAGAACGTCGCCGAGGAGCCGTTGACGAGCCGCAGGCGCACGCGCTCGCCCGGCTCGACCTGCCTCGTCCACGCGTCGCGGTGGCTGCGGCCGTTCAGCAGGTAGGCGCTGTAGCGGACGTCGATCGGGAACCGCGCGCCGTCGGGCAGCAGGTTGACCGGCCGCTGCGCGTCGCCCTCGCCCGGCACGGGCGTGCGCGTGCTCCGCAGGTCGGGGACGATCCGCGCCGGGTCGCCGTTCGTCCAGTCCGAGAGCAGCAGCACCTGGTCGTGCCGTACGGCGTGCGGCTCGTCGCGCGCCTCCACCACCAGGGCGCCGACGAGGCCGAGCTGGCGCTGCAGCTTCCAGCTCGACTCGTAGAAGTACGTGCCCGGCTCCTCGAGCGGCAGCTCGTAGACGAACCTCGCGCGCGGCTCGATCGGCGCCTGCGTGACGCCGGGCACGCCGTCCATCGCGTTCGGCGCGAGCACGCCGTGCCAGTGCAACGCGGTCGGCTGGTCGAGCTCGTTCTCCACGGTGACGCGCAGCAGCTCGCCCTCGCGGGCGCGCAGCTCGTAGCTGGGGAACGCCTGGTTGGCGACGATGCCCTGCAGGCGCAGCCCGGCGGGCGACACCTCGCGCCGCGCGACGAGCAGCGTCTCGTCGCTCGGCCGAGGCGTCGGCGCGGCCGCGGGCTCCTGC
>JBFMAS010000386.1:0-2629 GCA_040755575.1 Thermodesulfobacteriota bacterium | reverse complement strand
GAGGGGCGGCGCCCCTCGCTTTCAATTGACCGCGTGCGGGTCGCTGCGTGCGATCAGGTCGACGATGGCCTCGCGGTGCTCGGTCGCCGAGTCCCGCAGCGCGCGGACCAGGGCGGCGTCCTGCGGGTGCTCGTCGTCCCACCGCACCCAGAGCGAGGACAGCCGGCGCAGCAGCGCCCGGTAGTCCTCGAGCATGACCACGAGGCGCTCCCAGGCGTTGCGCCCGCCGCGGATCCGCTCGATGCCGTTCTCGCGCGGATGCCGGCCCAGCGCTGCGAGACGCTCCGCCACGGTGCGCGCGTTGCGCTCCTCGCCCTCGAGCAGCCGCTGCAGGCGCTCCCCGACCTGTGGGTAGGGTGCCACCTCGACGTGCGACTCGAGCTGCCGGGCGAGCCGCCGGTACTCGGCCTGCAGCGTCTGCAGCTCGTCCGCGACGCGGTCCTCTTCGCTCCTGAACCAGGACACCGAGGGGGCGGGTTATCGACGCGAGACGCGCCTGTCAACCGGATGCCGCACCGCTGCGCTCGCCCGCCGCGAGATGGACGAAGAGCTCGACGTTGCCCTTCTTCGCGCCGGTCAGCGACGAGACGCAGGTGCCGCGCAGCGCGAGGCCGAGGTCGGCCGCGGCCGCGACCACCACGCCGACGGCCTCCTCGCGCGCCGCCTCGTCGCGTACGACGCCGCCCTTGCCGACCTTGTCGCGCCCGACCTCGAACTGCGGCTTCACGAGCGCGACCACCTCGGCGGGCGGGACGAGCTGGGCGAGCGTCGCGGGCAGGAGCAGGCGCAGCGAGATGAACGAGGCGTCGACGACCGCGAGCGACGGGGGCGGATCGAGCGTGCGCGGCGGCAGCGTCCGCATGTTGGTCCGCTCGTGGACGCGTACGCGGGGATCCGTGCGCAGCTTCCACGCGAGCTGGCCGTAGCCGACGTCGACCGCGTGCACGAGCGCGGCGCCGCGCTGCAGCAGGCAGTCTGTGAAGCCGCCGGTCGACGCGCCCACGTCGACGCACACGCGTCCCTCGACGTCGATCGCGAACGCGTCGAGCGCGCCTGCGAGCTTGACGCCGCCCCGCGAGACGAACTCGTGATCCGGACCGGCGACCGTGATCTCGGCCCCTTCCCGCACCAGCGCTCCGGCGTGCCGGGCGCGCTCGCCGTTCACGAAGACGCAGCCCGCGAGGATCATGCGCCGCGCCCGCTCGCGGCTGGGGGCGAGGCCGCGGGCGGCGAGCGTCACGTCAAGCCG
This sequence comes from Thermodesulfobacteriota bacterium, assembly GCA_040755575.1. Classification (GTDB taxonomy): domain Bacteria; phylum Desulfobacterota; class Binatia; order UBA12015; family UBA12015; genus DATCMB01. The sequence continues at coordinate 1,380 of JBFMAS010000386.1, read as the reverse complement.
CGCGCTCGACGACATGGCGCACCAGCGCCGCGAGCGGCTCCGCTCGCGCACCGAGCGGGCGCACGGCGTCGCAGGCGTCGTCCGCGGCCTTGCGCGCGCGCCGCCGCGCGCCCTCGACGCCGAGGATCGCGGGATAGGTCGCCTTGCCCTTCGCCGCGTCCTGGCCGCCCGTCCGGCCGATCAGCGCGCGGGCGTCGGTCGCGTCGAGGATGTCGTCCGCGATCTGGAACGCGAGCCCGAGGGCCTCGCCGTAGGAGGTGAGCCGCTCGAGGTCGCGTCGCGAGGCGCCACCCGCGATCGCGCCCGCACGGACGGCACAGCGGATCAGCGCGCCCGTCTTGCGCCGGTGGATCGCGGTCACCGTGCGCAGCGGGACGTCGGCGAGCCCTTCGCTCGCGAGGTCCACCACCTGCCCCGCCACCATGCCCTCCGCGCCCGACGCCGCGGCCACCTCGGCGACGACCGCCAGGGCGCGGCGTGCCTGCTCGCCGCGGCTGCCGTTCGCAGCGCCCGCGATCACCGCGAACGCTTCGGTCAAGAGCGCGTCGCCCGTCAGGATCGCGAGCGCTTCACCATACTTGACGTGCAGCGACGGGCGGCCTCGGCGCTCGTCGTCGTCGTCCATGGCCGGCAGGTCGTCGTGCACCAGCGAGTACGCGTGGATCATCTCGAGGGCGCAGCCGAAGGGAACGGCGCGCCTGGCCGCCGTCGCGCCGCCGATCACCTCCGCCGAGGCGAGGGCGAGGACGGGGCGCACGCGCTTCCCCGGCCCGAGCACGGCGTAGCGCATCGCGTCCACGAGCTCCGCCGGGCGTCCGCTGCGCGAGAGGTAGCCGCGCAGGGCGCGATCGACGACGCGGCGTCGCTCGGCGAGGAAGCGCTCGAGCGCGGCGGCCGTCACCGCGCGAGCTCGCTACCGTCGCGCGTCCGCAGGACGCCGCCCGCGTCGCGCAGCAGGATCTCCACCCGTCGCTCGACCTCGCCGAGCTGGTCGTGCAGCGCGCGCAGCACGGCGACGCCCGCCTCGAACGCCGCGAGCGACTCCTCGAGCGGCAGGTTGCCGCCTTCGAGCCGGCTCACGATGGCCTCGAGGGCGCGCATGCCGTCCTCGAACGTCTGCTTGGCCGGCGTCGGCTGCGCGGTGTCGCTCTGCTCGCTCACGTCCCCCTCCGCGACGGCCCGCGCGGCGCGCCTGCGCCACCGCCGTCCGCCGAGGTCTCTAGCACCTCGGCGCGCGCGCCGCCGCGCGCGAAGCGCAGATCGAGCGGCTCGCCTGGAGTCAGCACCGCCGCATCGCGCACCACCGAGCCGTCGGCGCGGCGCGCCAGCGCGAACCCGCGGGCCAGGACGGCGAGCGGCGACAGCGCGTCGAGCTGCGCC
>JBFMAS010000385.1:0-20526 GCA_040755575.1 Thermodesulfobacteriota bacterium | reverse complement strand
CGGGCGGGCTTTCGTCGCGCGGCGAGCTGTGATCCAAGAGGCGCGGCGGCGGCCTGCGAGGGGAGACGAGGCGCCGCCGACCACCGAGCGGAGGGACTGCGTGCGCGCGAAGACGACCGACGCCGACGTCGCGCCCGAGCGGCGTGGCATCGCGGGCGAGCCGGGCCCGCATGCGAATTATGTGCTTTTCGTCCTGGTCCTGGTGTACGTGTTCAACTTCCTCGACCGCCAAATCATCTCGATCCTCGCCGAGCGCATCAAGGCGCACCTCGAGGTGAGCGACGCGCACATCGGCTTCCTCTACGGGACCGCGTTCGCGGTGTTCTATGCGGTGTTCGGCATCCCGCTCGGCCGCCTCGCGGACGTGTGGGATCGCCGTCGGCTGATCGCGATCGGTCTCGCCTTCTGGAGCCTGATGACGGCGCTGTCGGGTCTCGCGCGGACGTTCGGCCAGCTCGCCGCGGCGCGCATCGGCGTCGGCGTGGGGGAGGCGAGCGCGTCGCCGGCGGCGTTCTCGCTGCTGTCCGACACCTTCCCGCCCGCGCGGCGCGCGACCGTGCTCGCGATCTACTCGAGCGGCATCTACATCGGCGCCGGCCTCGGGCTCTTCCTAGGGGGCCTGATCGTCGACCGGTGGGACGCCGCGTACGCCGGGCTCGAGCCGCCGCTCGGGCTGCGCGGCTGGCAGGTCGCGTTCCTCGCCGTCGGGCTGCCGGGGCTGCTGCTCGCGCTGTGGGTCGCGACGCTGCGCGAGCCGGTGCGCGGCGGCATGGACGGCCTGGTCGCGCCGCCGGAGCCGCGCCCCTGGCGCGAGTTCGGCCGCGAGCTGCGCGCCGTCGTGCCGCCGCTCACGCTGCTGCACCTGGTGCTCGAGCGCGCGCCGCGCGCCGTCATCGCCTGGAACGTCGCCGCCGCGGCGCTGTGCGCCGTCGCCGCCGCGCTCCTCACCCGGTCGCTCGGCACGCCCGCGCAGTGGATCGCGCTCGCGATCGGCGTCTACGCCGCGACCTCCTGGGCGCAGGCGCTCGCGCTGCGCGACCGGCCCGCCTTCGCGCTCATCCTGCGCACGCCGGCGCTGACCTACGCGAACCTCGGGTTCTCGTTCCTCGCCTTCACGGGCTACGGCATCGGCTTCTGGGTGGCGCCGTTCCTGGTGCGCGTGCACGGCGCGAGCGAGGCGGAGGTCGGGCTCGTGCTCGGCGGCACGTCGGCCGTCGCCGGCTGGCTCGGCGTCACGCTCGGCGGCGTGCTCGCCGACCGCTGGCATCGCCTGCGCGCGGACGGCCGCCTGCTGGTCGGCCTGCTGACGGCCGTCACGCCGCTCCCGTGCGCCGTCTGGCTGCTGCTGACCGACAGCACCTGGCTCGTCTACGTGCTGAGCTTCCCGCTGTCGCTGGCGAGCGCGATGTGGATCGGACCGGGCGCGTCGACGGTGCAGGAGCTCGTCCTGCCCCGCATGCGCGCCTCGGCGTCGGCCGCGTACCTGCTGGCCGTGACCTTCATCGGCCTCGCGCTCGGCCCGTACGGGATCGGGCGGCTGAGCGCGGCGATCGGCGACCTGCGCGTCGCCATGCTGGTCGCGCTGCTCACCAACGCGATCGCCGCCGTCCTGCTGTGGCAGGCCACGCGTCACCTCGAGCGCGACCGCGCGACGATGCTCGACCGCGCCCGGGCCGCGGGCGAGCAGGGCGTGTGACGGCGCACGGCGCCGAAAGCGGGTGGTCGGCGCCGCGGCGACGCGGTATGCAGGGCTGACGCTGGCCTGCGCGTCCGCGTCCCGCCAGAGCCCGTCCTGCAGCGAGATGCCGGAACCGCACCACGCCCGCTCGATCGCGAGCCGTCTTCTCTGCCTGCTCGCGGTCGCCGTCTGCGTCGCCGTCGCCGCGTGCAACCGGGCCGGCGAGCGCGACGCCCGTGCGCCGCGCCCGCGGCCGAACGTGCTGCTGCTCACCATCGACACGCTGCGCGCGGATCGCGTCGGCGCCTACGGCTACGCGCTCGACACGACGCCGACCGTCGACGCGCTCGCGGCGCGCGGGGTGCGCTTCTCGGACGTCACGGTGCCGTGGCCCAAGACCTGGCCGGCGATGGCCGCGATGGTCACCGGCAAGGCGCCGCAGTCGAACGGCATCCGCCTGCGCCCGCGGCGGCCGCTGCCCGACGACAACGTGACGCTCGCCGAGGTCCTGCGCGACGCAGGCTGGGCGACCGGCGCCGTCGTGGCGAACGTCAACCTCGGGCGCAGCTTCGGCTTCGACCAGGGCTTCGAGCGCTTCGTCGAGTCCTGGGCGGACGAGGCGTTGCGCCTGACGGGCAGCGCCACCTTCAGGAACCGTCCCGGTCTGGTGAAGCGCTTCACCGACGGCACCCGCGTGACCGACCAGGCGCTCTCCGTCCTCGACGAGCTCGGCGGCGGCAAGGAGAGGCCGTTCTTCCTCTGGCTGCACTACATCGACCCGCACGGGCCGTACGTGCCGCCGCCCGGGTACGGGACGCTGTTCGCCGGCGCGCACCCGGCGAACCCGGTGCGGCTCGACGACCTGCCGCCCTACCAGCTCCAGATCGACCCGGCGACGGGCGAGCCGTCGAACGACCTGGGCTTCTACCAGACGCAGTACGACCGCGAGGTGCGCTACCTCGACGACCAGCTCGGGCGTCTCTTCACGGCGCTCGAAGAGCGCGGCGTCCTGCGCGACACGCTGATCGTGTTCACGGCGGACCACGGCGAGAGCCTCGACGAGAACCGCTACTACCTCGAGCACGGCAACGTCCCGTACCAGAGCAACGCGGCGATCCCGTTGATTTTTGTGCTCGATGGACGCCTGGCGGCGGGCCGCGTGGTCGAGCGCCCGGTCGGCTTGCTCGACCTCATGCCGACGGTGCTCGCGCTGACCGGCGTGCCGCCGCCCGCGGAAGCGCAGGGGACGAGCCTCGTCCCCTTGCTCGACGGCGAGGACGACGGCGCGCCGCGCTACGTCTTCATGGAGTCCGGGAAGGTCGAGCCCTCCCAGCTCACGGTGCGCAGGGGGCCGTGGAAGCTCGTCCACCTGCGCGCGGCGACGGATCGCGAGTGGCTCGGGCGCAAGGAGGTCGAGCTCTACGACCTGTCGCGCGACCCGTCGGAGCGGCACGACGTGCGCGAGCGGCACCCCGAGGTCGCGGCCGAGCTCGAGGCGGCGCTCGCGAGCTGGTGGCGCGATACGCCGCGCCACCGGGGCAAGCGCACGACGGACCTGAAGCAGCTCGACGGGCGGACGCAGGACATGCTGCGCGCGCTCGGCTACCTCGAGTGAGCCGGCGTGGCGGCGTCAGCCCGCGTTGCGCGCGGTCACGATCCAGGCGGCGCACTCCATGCGCACGCCGTCGGGCCCGGCGTGGGGCGCGAGCGCGTCGCGCACCGCGGGCACCACGCGCTCGCGCGGGTCGATGCCGGCCTCGCGCAGCACGGCCGAGGCGGGGCCGAACTGCAGCAGGAAGTCGACCGCGGCATCGAGTCCGCCGTCGCCGCCGACGGTCAGCACGTCGACGACCGGCTCGAGGGCGGCGTCGGCGAAGCCGGCGCCCTCGAGAATGCCGGTGACGCGGCCCGGGTCGGCGAAGGCGAACGGCCCGGGTGCACCGGGTGCTGGCGGCGACGGCAGGGCGACGTGCTGCGCGACCGCGGCGAGCGGCACGGCGAACCACGGGTTCTTCGCGAGCGCCTGCCAGCAGACGAAGGCGAGGCGGCCGCCGGGCCGGAGCGCGCGACGCACGTTGGCGAATGCGGCGGTCGGGTCGGTGAAGAACATGACGCCGAAGCGCGAGAAGGCGAGGTCGTACGCGGCGGGCTCGAACGGATGCGTCTGCGCGTCGGCCTGCGTGAAGGCGACGTTGCTCGCGCCGACGGTGCGCGCGCGCTCGCGCGCGACCTCGAGCATCGGCGCGGAGACGTCGACACCGAGCACGCGGCCCGACGCACCCGTGCGCCGCGCGAGCTCGCGCGTGGTCGTGCCGCAGCCGCAGCCCACGTCGAGGATCGACTCGCCGGCTGCGATCGCCGCCCGGTCCATCACGCGCTCGCCGAGCCAGCCGATCTGCGCGTCGAGCGTCGCCTGGTAGGACACCCACTTCGGGCCCGCGACCTCGTTCCAGTAGCGGACCTGCTCGGCGTTCGGGCCGTCGGCGGCGAGCGTCATGCGATGTGTCCCATGGTCGGCTCCCGCTCGGCTCCGCTCAGCTCGGGTCCTCGCGGCAGAGCAGGAAGTAGTTCGGCATCTCCTTGCCCGCGCGGGTCGCGCGGCCGATCAGCAGGTGCTGCGAGATGCGGCGCAGGTAGTCGATCGTGCCGTTGTAGATGAAGCGCGACAGGCGGAAGGAGTTGTCGACGATGTCCGGCCAGTCGGCCGGCTTGCCCGGCGGGATGCGCGTGTAGTCGACGGCGACGCCGCCGAGCCCGTCCCTCGCGTCGTAGGCCACGAAGTAGCCGGGACCAGTCAGCGGCACGAGCCACCGCGCCGGCTGGTAGTTGTAGCCCCAGAGCTCGTCGCGCTCGACGCCCTGGGCGGGGCGGCAGAAGCGCTTCTGGAAGCGCGTGAACGCGGGCAGCGAGTTCTTGCCGTGGAAGATCACCGGACGGAGCGGGCCCAGCCCACGCGGCACCATCTCCTCGATCGTCACCGGCCCGCCACGGGCAGCGTCCCACAGCCTGGCCTGCGTCGCGCCGTCGATCGACTCGGTGATCGCGATGCGCTCCTGCGGCGACGCGCTCTCGAACGCCTCCGCGATCGCGGCGCGGTCGAGAGCCGGCGCACGCAGCAGCTCCTGGATCCTGCTCGACGCGCTCATGCCGCCCTCACGTACCAGCCCGGAAGGCCGGCATCACCTGCTCGGCGAACAGGCGCGCCGGCTCGCGGGTGTCGCGGCCGAAGAACTCGATGACGAAGCCCGTGCAGCCGAGCTTCACGTGGCGCTCGATGCGTTCGATCACCCGCGCCGGCGTGCCCCAGATGCCGTGCTCCTCGAGCGCGGCGCCCATGTGGCCGCCGTAGATGCGCCCGGCCTTCTCGAGCGCGGCGCGCGCGGCGGCGTCGTCGGCGGCGATCACGACGACGCACTGCTGCGACACCTCGATGTCGGCGAAGTCGCGGCCGAGCTCGTCGCAGCGCTTCTTCAGCGCCTCGATCTTGCGTCCCAGCTCGTGCTGGAAGGCGGCCAGGTTGTTCCAGATCTGCGCATGCTTGACGGCGATCCCCATCAGCACGCGCTCGCCCCCGCCGCCGATCAGGATCGGCGGGCGGCGGATCGGCTTCGGCTCGCAGATCGCGTCCCGCAGCGTGAAGTGCTTGCCGGCAAACGTGACGCTCGGCTCGCTCCAGAGCCGCGTCAGGATCTCGCAGGTCTCGTCGAGCGCGCGCAGCCGCTCGCGGACCGACGGGAAGGGCAGGCCGTAGCCCTCGAACTCGGACGCGAACCAGCCGGCGCCGAGCCCTGCGATGACGCGCCCGTTCGACACGTGGTCGATCGTCGCGAGCTGCTTCGCGAGCACCGCCGGATTCCGGAAGAACGGCGGCGTGACGAGCGTCCCGAGCTCGACGCGCTCGGTGATCGCCGCCACCGCCGCGAGCTCGCTCCATGCTTCGAGGATCGGCAGGTTCGGCATCGGCACGCTGTAGAGGTGGTCGCAGACCCACACCGAGTCGAAGCCGAGGCGGTCGAACTCGAGCGCCGCCTCGCGCGCCTCCTGCCAGGAGCGCTTGATCTGCGGCAGCGTGACGCCGAAGCGGACCGTCCCGGACGCCATCAGCTCTCGTACAGCTTGACGACCTTCACGCCGTCGGGGCACGCCTGCATGCAGAGCTCGCACAGCGTGCACTCGTCGAGGTTGTCCTCGACGGTCGTCACCGTGCCCTCCTTGGCGCCCGGCGCGAAGATGTTGACGGGGCAGACCTCGACCAGCTTGGCTGCGAGGCCGGGTGTCTTCTCGACGACGCTCTGATCGACGTCGACGCGGATGAACATCGCCATGGTGTCAGGCTCCTGCCGGCGCGGCGCCGCCGATGCGCTCCTTCACGAGCCGCGGGATGTCGCCGATCTCGTCCGCGACCGAGATGCCGGCCGCACGCATGCGCCGGATCTTGTCGGCCGGCGAATCGAGCTTCTTCTCGACCACCGTGCCGGCGTGGCCGAAGCTCATGCCCGGCATCTCGTCCATGAAGCGGCCTGCGACGAAGGCGACGATCGGCAGCCGGCTCTTGTTCTCCTGCGCCCAGCGCGCGAGCTCGGCCTCCGACGCGCCGCCCGGCTCGGAGTAGATCACCACCGCCTTGGTCTCGGGATCCGCCTCGAAGAACGGCATCAGCTCCGCGTAGGTCGAGCCGATCACCGGGTCGCCGCCGATCGAGATCGCGGTGCTCTCGCCGAGCCCCGCCGCCGACAGCGCGTTGCAGATCTCGGTCGTCATCCCGCCCGAGCGCGACATGACGCCCACCACGCCCGGCTTGAACGCCTTCCTGCAGTCGACGGCCGGCCCGCCGAGGCTGCCGAAGCGGCAGACGTCGGGGATGATGACGCCGAGGCAGTTCGGACCGATGATACGCGCGCCCTTGAGCCCCGCGTACTCGATCATCGCCGACGCGTCGCGGCGCGGGATGCCCTCGGTGATGATGACGATCAGCTCGATGCCGGCGTCGATCGCCTCGAGCGCCGCGTCGAGCGCGAACGCCGCCGGGACGGTGATCACCGTGCCGTCGACCTTGCGCCGCTCGGTGATCTCGCGCACCGTGTCGTACACCGGCACGCCGTAGACCTCGCGGCCGCCGCGGCCCGGGGTCACGCCGCCGACGATCTTCGAGCCGTACTCGAGGCACTCGCGCGTGAAGTTCAGCGCCTCGCGGCCGGTGATCCCCTGGACGATGAACTCGAAGTCCTTGTGCACCAGAACGCCCATGGCTGTCCCTCGGCTCCTCAGCGGCCGATCTTCTCGACCGCGCGGCGCGCGGCCTCGCTGATCGAGACGGAGCGGTCGCAGTACTCGACGCCGTACTTCGAAAGGATCTTCGCGGCGTCGGCCTCCCAGGCGCCGGGGACGCGGAAGATCGCGATGGTCTCGGCGGGCTTGCGCCCGGCCTCGATCACGCCCTTGATCACGCCGCGCGCGACGAGGTCGGCGCGGGTGTTCGACACCACGTTCGACATGACCGCGATCTTCTCGACGCCGGGCTTCGACAGGATCAGCCTGGTCAGGCGCTGCGCCTTGCGCACGCTCGGGTTGCCGCCGAGCGCGGCGTAGTTCGCGGGCCGGCCGCCGTGGCGGCGCACGGCGTCGGTGAGCGTCAAGGATCCGCCGCCCGCGCCGATGACGAGGCCGATGTTGCCGTCGAACTCGACCACCGGCCCGGCGACGCCGCGCGGGTCCTCGGAGTCGATCTTCGCGGCCTCGATCTCGAAGGGCGTCGGTTCGCGCACGAGCCGCCGGTCGTTCTGCGCGATGCCGAGCTCCTCGAGGATCGCCTTCTGCCGCGAGCGCGCCTCGACCTCTAGGTCGGCGCTGCAGTCGAGCGCGACGAACGAGCCGTCCTCGAGGCGCGCCAGCGAGTAGACGTCGAGCTGGGTCAGGTCGTAGCGCAGGAAGAGCTGGGCCAGACGCGAGACGATGCCCGTCATGCGGGTGAGGTCCTGGCCCTTGAGGCCGAGCGCCCGGACGAGCTCCTTCGCGAGGTAGTCCGAGAACGGCGTCAGCGCGGAGAAGTGCCGGCGCACGACCCTGTCCGGGTGCTCGTCGGCGATGTGGTCGACGTTGCCCGGCGTCGCGCTCGCCGCCATGACGGGCAGCTTGCGCGTGCCGTCGTAGGTGAAGGCGAGGGCGTACTGCGCGGAGGCCGCCGGGCGCTGCTCGATCAGCAGGCCGCTGGGCTTGCGGCCGCCGTCGTCGAGCTGCAGGAGCTGCTCGGCGGCCTGCTTGACCTGTGATGCGGCGTCGACCGTCTTGACGGCCTTGGCGTCGGTCGCTCCGGACAGCACCTGCGCCTTCAGGACGCCGGGGAAGCCGAGCTCCGCGGCGACCTTGTCCGCCTCCGCGGCGCTCCGCGCGACGCCGCTCTTGGGCACCGGGATTCCGTGCTTCGCGAGGAGGCGCTTCGCCTCGAACTCGTAGAAACGCATGTCAGCGTCCTCTTCTTCGTGTGATCGAGCGACGTGATTCGTGGGGACGAGTCGACCTCGTTGCGGCTCGGTGTGCGAACGCCCTCCTGTAGCGCTTCACGGAAGCGCAGCGCAACCGGGCGGGGCTCGAATCCACGAGGGCACTTCCCCGCGCGGGTGCCGCGTTGCTAGGAGGAGCTTGCGTACGACGCGTCCACCCGACGCGCTGGTCGCCGGGGCGGCGCGAGCGTACGGATCGAGGTGCGCCGATGAGCGACAGGGTCCGGTACGCAGCCGTTCTTCCCGTGGTGCTGCTGGCGGTCGTCGCCCCCGCGTTCGCCGGCGAGCAGCCGGTCGCCATCTACCACGCATTCGACCAGAGCTTCGCCGACGTCGAGCTGTTCGTCTGCGACCTGGCCGGCCAGGGGTACTCGCACGTCCAGATCGCGCCGGCGCAGAAATCGAACCCCGACCCGCAGTGGTGGGGTCGCTACCAGCCGGTCGACTACTCGGTCATCGAGGGCAAGGGCTCGGAGGCCGAGCTCGAGCGCCTCGTGGACGAGGCGCACGGCTGCGGCGTCAAGATCATCGCCGACGTCGTGCTGAACCACATGGCGAACATGGACGAGTTCGACGACCTCGACTTCCCCGGTCTGTCCCGACCGGACTTCCACGCGCCGTGCCCCATCTCGTACGACGACGGCAACCGCGACAGCGAGGTGCGCTGCTGGCTCGGTGATCTCCCGGATCTGGATCAGACGCGATCGTCGGTCGAGCGGCTGCACACAGCACACCTCGACAAGCTGCTCGCCCTCGGTGTCGACGGCTTCCGCTTCGACGCCGCGAAGCACATGTCGCCCGCGGTCGTACAAAAGTACGTCGACCACGTCGATCGCCAGAGCAACGGTGCGACCTGGAACTACCTCGAGGTGATCCAGGACGGCGACACCAGCGCCGCCGACTACAACGGCATTGCCGCGGTGACGGACTTCGTCCTCTACCGCGCCATGAAGCAGGCGTTCGGCTTCGGCGGCGATCTACGGAGCTTGCGCGTCGCGAACGCGGTCGACGATCCGCGCAGCGTCACCTTCGGCAGGAACCACGACACGATCCGCGAGCTCAATCCGCGCCACGCGATCGACCCCTACGACGACCGGACCGACTCGTTCCTCGCGACTGCCTTCGTGCTCGCGCGCGAGGGCGGTACGCCGCTGATCCTCAACTGGGACAGCTACGACGTGCCGTTCGTCCGCTCGGGCGTCGCGTTCCGCCGCATCCTGCGACAGCGCCAGCGCGGCGGCGCGAACGTGAAGGAGAACGTTCTCGCGGTGGTGGACAGCCCGACGCTGCTCGTGATGGAGCGGGGCAGCGAAGGGTTCTTCGTTGTCAACAAGGCCGCGAGCAGGTTCGACGTGGCGGCGCTCGACGTGACGCTCACCGCGCTCGAGGGCTGCTACCGCGAGCTCAGGAGCAACTTCAACGTCGCGATCGAGCGCCGGCCGGACGGCAAGAAGTGGGTCACGCGCTGGGGAAGCTGGGGGCGAGGCGGCATGGAGGTCCACGCGCGCGACGCGCTGTACTTCGTCCGCGAGCCCTGGAGCCAGTGCCAGGCGCGCTGACGGCTCCGCGCCGCCGGCAGCTTCCGCAGCGCGCCCGCGGCTTCCGGCTCCTTCATCCGGTTGGTATCTTCCGTCCTTCAGCTTCCGTCCCGGACACGCGAACCAGGCCGCACGGCGGCCAGGAGTCGAACCCATGCGCAGCCCGAAGGATTTCTTCAAGCCGCTCGCCATCGGCGCCCCGCAGCCGCCGCGCGAGATCCCGTTCCGCCCGTCGCGGATGATCCACTTCTTCGACCCGAGCAACGCCAAGATGGCGGCCAAGGTCGGCGACCTGGCGAAGAAGTGCGACGTGCTCCTCGGCAACCTCGAGGACGCGATCCCGACCGACCGCAAGGTGGCGGCGCGCGAGGGGCTGATCAAGATCGCGCGCGAGACCGACTTCGGCGGCTGCCAGCTGTGGACGCGCGTCAACAGCCTCGACTCGCCGTGGGTGCTCGACGATTTGATCCAGCTCGTCACCGAGATCGGCGACCGCCTCGACGTCGTCATGATCCCCAAGGTCGAGGGCGCCTGGGACATCCACTACGTCGATCGTCTCGTCGCGCAGCTCGAGGCGCGGGCGGGGCTCAAGAAGCCGCTCCTGCTGCACGCCATCCTCGAGACCGCGACCGGCGTCGCCAACGTCGAGGAGATCTGCGGCGCGAGCCCGCGCATGCAGGGGCTGTCGCTCGGCCCGGCCGACCTCGCGGCGTCGCGGCGCATGAAGACGACGCGCGTCGGCGGCGGGCATCCCGGCTACGTCGTGCGCACCGATCCCGATCCCGCGAACCCCGACGCGCCGCGCCCCGCCGTGCAGCAGGACCTCTGGCACTACACGATCGCGCGCATGGTCGACGCCTGCAACACCTACGGCATCCTGCCGTACTACGGCCCGTTCGGCGACATCCAGGACACGCTCGCGTGCGAGGACCAGTTCCGCAACGCGTTCCTGCTCGGCTGCGTCGGCGCCTGGAGCCTGCACCCGGTGCAGATCGACATCGCGCGCCGCGTCTTCAGCCCGCCCGCCGAGGAGGTGCTGTGGGCGAAGCGCGTCATCGCCGAGATGGGCGACGGCTCGGGTGCGGTGATGATCGACGGCAAGATGCAGGACGACGCGACCTTCAAGCAGTGCCGCGTGATGGTGGACCTGGCAAGGAAGCTCGCGGCGGGGGATCCGGAGCTGACCAAGGCGTACGGGTTCTAGCGGGAGCAGGCCGCAGCCAAGATACTCTCGACGTTGTCCTCGGAGAAGAACTCTGCCGGCGACGTCACGCCGGCGTTGACGCGTGCGAACGCGTCCATCGCTTGCCGGTTGCCATGCACCGCGCCGAGCAGCTGCTGCATCTCGGGTGGCGGAGGCTCCTGCGACGCCAGCTGCGCCGTGAACTCGTACAGCGGAAGCACGTGCCGGTCGCGCGTCGACTGGTAATCGGCCATTGCAGCGTCGAACGAGCGCCTGCCGGCGAACGAATCGTCCAGCGCGGCGACGCACAGCTCGGCGTCGCGGAACGCGTCCTGGATCCCTTGCGCGGTGATGAAGTCCTTGTTGTAGCCCGCATCGCCCACCAGGGCCCAGCCCGGGCCGAAGGGCTTGCGAAAGTAGCCCGGCACGGCCATGCCGGCGAACCGCTCCTCGCGACGAGCGCTTCGCATGCGTTCGGCGAAGCTCGGCGCGAGGTCGATCACTGCGAGATAGTTTCCCTCGATGTCCGCCTTCTTCGCCTCGAACTCCTTGTACTGCCAGCCCGCGATCACGAGCGTGCGCTCGTCGTTCGTCGGCCAGGCCGCGAACGAGCAATAGGATCGGACGTAGACCTCGAAGCGGCCGTTCATCGGAAGCCCGCTCCAGTAGGAGTAGTAGGCGGCCAGGAGCGGCGGCTTCTGGTTGTATTGCTCGGGGTGCACCGCCCGCGCGACGATCGAGTGCAGGCCGTCGGCGCCGACGACGACGTGCGCGTGCTCGGTGACCGATCTTCCGCCGCGGCCATGGCCGCGGATCCCGGTCACGCGGCCGCCGTCGAGGATCACGTCCTCGACCGTGAAGCCTTCTCGCACTTCCACTCCCGCTTCGTACGCCGCGTCGACCAGCACCTTGTCGAGCACGGTGCGCCGCGGCGCGTACGAGACCGCCGAGTCCGGGCTGGCGGGAGACCCCACGATGGTGAAGGCTCCGAAGTCGAACGCGTAGGTGTCGATCGCCGGACAGCCCGTGGCGACGACCCGATCGAGCAAGCGCCACCGCTCGAGCGCGCCGAGGCCGGGCGGGTGGATCAGATGGGTGGAGACCGTGTCGCTCGGAAAGGTGGCACGATCGACCGCAAGGACGCGGTAACCCTTGCGCGCGAGAAGCATCGCGGTCGGAGAACCGGCGCAGCGCGCGCCGACGACGATGGCGTCGTATCGCCTGCCCATGCTCCCTCCTGCATGTCGTTCGATGCCTCCGGCTTCTGCCGGAGTCGTTACCCGCTCCTCGTCCCGTCCGGCGACGCCGCGGACCTTCGCCGCTCGCGAAGATCAGCCCGTGGCGGCGCCATCCGACGCGCGGGAGCCACGCGCGCGGTCGCGAGGGCGGGGCGATGTCGAGAGGACGTGCCGCCCGCAGTGCCCGTCGAGCCACGGTGCCGACCAGTACGGCTCGAGCTGCACGCAGAACCGCACGACCCTGGAGCCCTCGCGGCCGTGCCGTCCGAATGTACGCGCGATCTTGCCGCACGCGGTCGGCCGTCGCAACGAGGTTGCGGCGCGGCAGGCGCGCAGGTGACGAGCACGGGATGACGCCCGTCGTGCCGCGGCCGCGACGCACGCGACCAGCTCCCGCACGCGACGAGCTCACGAACGCGCCCGCGGTGCCGTCGAGCGCGTCGAGCCGCGGCGCCGTCCGCGTGACCTCCGGTTGACCAGGACCCACAGATCGGCTTCGCTGAGCCATGTTCGTCCTCGACGACGGCGCCCGCTTCGTCATCCCGCGCACCGAGATGACCTACCCGGCGCACAACGTGCGCCTGCACCAGAACGCGGCCGACCCCGTCAAGTCGCCGGTCGACCTGGTCATGGCCGACTTCGAGGACGCCTGCCCGTACGAGTTCAAGGGCGAGAAGAGCCGCAGCGTCACCGTCGAGGCGCTGAACACGCTCGACTTCGGGCGCAAGGTCGTGAGCGTGCGGCCGAACAACCAGCTCTCCCAGTTCTTCATGGGCGACCTCGAAGCCGTCGTGCTGCGCGCGCCGAACCGCTTCCACGGCATCGTGCTGCCGAAGGTGCACGGCCCCGAGGACGTGGTGCACCTGTCGCGCCTGCTCGACGACCTCGAGCGCCGCGGCGGCTGGAAGCGCAAGCTGCAGATCGAGTGCCTGATCGAGACGCCGCAGGCGCTCTTGCGCGCGTACGAGATCGCCTGCGCCTCGGACCGCATGTGCGGCCTGATCTTCGGCATCGCCGACTTCGCGGCGAGCCTCGGCATCCGCGAGATCGTCGAGAACCAGGCGTCGACCTTCCTCTACGCGAAGCAGTCGATGGTGATCTCGGCCAAGGCCGCCGGCCTGCACGCGATCGACAACGTCTACACGAAGCTCATCCGCCTCTCCGACACGCCCGAGCAGAAGCGCGAGGTCGAGGCGGGGCTGCGCGAGAAGAACGTGCAGGCGGCCGCGATCGGCATGGACGGCACCTGGATCATCCACCCGCAGCAGGCGAAGATCGCCAACGAGTGCTTCACGCCGACCCGCGAGCAGATCGCGAACGCGAAGCGCGTCGTCGAGCTGTACCACGAGCAGGGCGGCGGCTCGATGGCCGACCCCGAGACCGGCGAGATGATCGACGAGGCGACCATCAAGATCGCGCTCATGGACCTCGCCAAGGGCCTGCAGAACGGCGACGTCGACGCGGACTACCTCGCCGAGCAGGCGGCGAAGAGCCGCGCGGTCACGGGGTACGACATCCTCGACCTGGTGCGCCGGCACAGCTGAGCTAGGGAGCGCGGCTGCGAGGTCGACGCTCGGTGACGGGCGGACCGGGAGTCCCGGAGCTCGACCGAGTCGAAGCGGCGCGCAGGGCTACGCAACGAAGCGTGCGATCGCCGCAGCGTATTCGTCCAGCGCCGCGAGCCCGTCCGGGATCTCGCTCCACAGCCGTGTCGCGTCGAGGCCGGCATATCCGTGGGCGATCCTGTTCCGGAGGCCCGCTGCCTGCGCCAGCCGCGCCGCGAGTTCGGACTCGATCACCCCCCGGTTCGCGAGCAGGCCGAAGACGTCGGCGTACGACGCCGGAACGCCCCAGGCCTCGTCGGACACGATGTGGAAGGCGATGTCGACCGCCTCCTGGATCGCCACGAGCAGGCTCAGCGCGATTGCGTCCTGCAGATCGAGATCACGGCTCAGCGCGGCCGGCGCTTCAGGGCGGCGCCGCCGTACGCGCCCGACGTGATCGCGCAGAACCGCGAGCTTCTGCAGCACGATGCTGCGGTCCGTCATCGCACCGGCTCACTTGCGACGCGGGCACGGAAGCGTTCCTCCGCGGCGCGTAGCTGCGGCGCGAGCTCCGCGTACTCGCTCGCGCTCGCGGCGACGAAGCGTGGCCATGCATGAGGGGGCTCGCTGAGCAGCACCCGACCCTCGCACGCCGCCTTCCACTTCAGCAGCGTGGTGGCGCGATCGAGCCGGACGAGGTGAACCGGGCGACCGCACGCCTGCTCGAGCCGCGCCTGCATCTCCAGCTCGGCCCGCAGCGGCAGGGCCTCGTCCATCGGGACGATGCCGAGGTCGACGTCGCTATCGGCGCGCTCCGTGCCGCGCGCGAACGACCCGAAGAGCACGCCGAGACGAAGCGGCGGTCCGTCGTGCAGAGCATTCATGAGCCGCTCGAGGATTTCAGGGACCGAGCGCACGTCAGCAATCTACCGGCGACGCGCCCTCAAGTCACCGATCACGGGCGCCCCACGGCCGACGCGGGTGGCGGCCGCGCCCCACAAGCGGATCCCGAGATCGGTGCGTCGTGGTGACCCCGATCGCCTCGAGCACCCGCAAGGCGTCGCCGCGGCATCGAGGGCGGCGAAGCGCGCTCGACGAGGTGCGGCGTGCGGTGGCGCCGTGCGAGCCGCTCGGGGTGCCGCTCGAGCTGAAACGCACGTGCCTCGCGCTCGGCCAGGTGCGCCGCCGGCGCCGCGAGCGTCGCCTCGCGCACGAAGCGCTGGAGCGCGCCCGCACGACGGGGTCAAAAAATAGGGAAACTCCCGATGCGAGCCCCGTTCCGGGGGCCCCAAAACCAAACCCGCTGCGCCGTGCGGCGTCGCCGTTCGCGACCGGTCGCCACGCGCAGCAGGAGGATGCTTGCGATGCGACACCTGACGGGGGCCGTGTTGGCGCTGGCCGCCGTGCTGCTCTCCGGACCGGCATGGGCTAAGGACATGTGCTTCCAGTTCGGCTCGAAGGGCCTGCTCGTCGTGAGAGGGTACCGGCCACCGTCGCCGGGCAAATGCCGGACGTGGGCGGCCTACGAGGCTTCGACGGACGTGCCCTATCCCGCGAATGCGACCGCCTGCCTCAACGCCTCGCGCTCGAAGCTCTACGTGCACTGGACGTGGAGCGGACAGACCTTCTTCACCTTCGACTTCTACTCGGCGAACACGGTTGCTCCGTATCCCTCGCTGACCGGTGCGCTGACGTGGGTCATGAGGGAGTCCACCTCGACCGGTTCCGAAGACGCGACCTCCGAGCCGACCGTCGTGTCGGCGTGCTTCCCGGCGCCGCTGCCGTGAGCCGGTGAGACGCTTGCGCCGCGCGGTCAGACCGCGCGGCAGCGCAGCAAGCAGCGCCGACGTCGAGCGCTTCACGCCGGCGCGCATGCCGCGCCCGAGCCGCACCAGGGCAGGGATGCGGCGTGGATGGGCGAGAAGAAAGCGCGGGCGTGCGCAGCGGGCAACGGCGCCGGTGCGAGCCCGAGGCGCGCACGATCGGCTGCAGCTCGGGCAGCATCGCCGCGACGATCGCGACGCGGCGGACGCGTTCGGGTCCCACCGCCCGCCTCGAGCGGGTGCCCTCGGGATCTTCCCACGCGGATCGCTTCCTCGGCGCACTTGGTGGCGGCGAGGAGGGCGGTCTTCTCGTGCTCGGGCGGCACCGCCGCGATCGGGACCTTGCAGTGGCCGCGCTCGTCCTCGCGGAACACGTCGGGGGCGAGCTCGTAGCAGCGGCCGTGGCCGACGCACCTGCCCGGGTCGACCTTGACGCGGACGCTCATCGCGCGCCCCACACGAGCGGCAGGTGGAGCTGCTCGCGGATGCCGGGGCTCACGCAGGGCACCGCACCCGGCTTGATGTCGTGATCGCGGATGCGCCGGTGCCACTCCTCGAGCGCCGCGCGCAGCTCCATGCGCGCGAGGTGCGAGCCGAGGCAGCGGTGCGCCCCGGCGCCGAACGACGGGTGCCGCACGCTCTCGCGCTCGAAGCGCAAGTCGAGGATCCTCCGGTAGCGGGGCTGGCGCGGCGGATCGATCTGTTGCGGGATCATCGCGCGCCTAATGCCGAGCAGCACCTTGGTGGCGGATGTCCGATAATCGAGTCTGGCGCGTTCCGCCGCGAGTACCGCTACCAACGCTTCGAGTGATGATGCGCAGCGACGGCGCGCAGGTCGTCCTCGACAGGATGGCGCAGGACAACATCCGCTGCGCGATCGAGCTCGGGTGACGGCGCGGCCGACGGCGAGGGGGATCGGCGCAGTCACTCCGGGAGGACTGCACGGAACGCGCGCAGGCGGCCGGTCGAGTCCTGCGCCGTACCGGCGACGACCCGGCCGTCGTCCGACAATCCCGCGATCCCCGCGAGGGCCCAGCCGTCGATGTCGTCGCCGGCGCCGCCTTCCACGAGGAGCTCGACCAAGTCGCGCGTGCCCGTCGCGAGGGTCCAGACGAAGATGCCCAGCTCTCCTTGCCGGTTCAGCGCGCCTGCGATGACCGAGCCGTCGGCCGAGACGTCGGTGGCGCCGCTGTAGGTCTCGCGGGGAAGCGGTGCCAGGGTCTCGCCGCGATCGCTTTCCCATCGCACGGCGCGCCCGCGGGAAAAGCCGACGCCGTGTTCCCAGCACTCACCGACGGCCACTCGTCCGTCGTGCGAGAGCGCCTGGGGGCGGCAGTCCTCGAGCCCTTCGACGACGGGATACGGGGCGACGTTGCCATCCGCCCAGCGTACCGGTCGCGACTGCCCTTCGCTGCCGCCGTCGTCTCTCGGGACGGACACCTGGACCGTGCCGGCGATGACCGCGCCGTCGGGCGTCATCGCCGCCGGCGCCGGGAAGTGCCCGATCGCCGGGCGCGGAAGGACCTCGGCACCGCCGTCGGTCCAGCGGTACGCTGCGGCGTCACCTCCGACTTCGTAAACGGCACCCAGGAAGACACGACCGTCCGGGCTCAAGACGCTCACCGAGGTCAGGAGCGGCTCGGGCGGACGCCAAAAGAAGGGCTGCGCGCCGCTCGCTTCGGACCAGGTGAAGGGCTCGCTCGCGAGGGCCACGACGCTGCCCCGGTAGAACGTCAGGACGAGGGTCCTCGATCCGGCGACGACGGCGCCGTCCCCGGAGACCAGCGAGGCGGCCCCCGGTACGCCGAGGCTCTCGGCTCGGCCGCCGACCCAGCGAAGCGCGACGTGCCAGTCGTAGCCCTGGAAGCGCCAGGGTGAGCCGCGTCCGACGACCACGCGTCCATCGCCGGACAGCGCGGCGGCCCAGGTGCCGTCGAGTCCAGCGGGTACTTCGAGAGGCTCGAAGCGCGCGGCGCGCTCGCTCATCGAATCCCGTCCGCAACCACAGACGATCGAGATCGCGATGCCGATCGCGACGGCGGCGGAGCGCATCTCGCCGGCATGATCCGGGTGCAGCGCCCCGGTGTCAATCGTTTCCGTGCGTCCTACAAAAAGTGATGGTCGACGCTCGCCCGCGCACGCGGCTGCGAACGAGCGGTAGCGGCCGCGCTCGGCCCACAGGCTCGCGCCCGGCAGGAACGAGTACTCGAGCGAGTTGCACGAGCGACGCGCTGCCCGACGCCGGCCAGGCAGTCAAGCCGAGCGCGCCACGCTGCCCGCGACCGCTCGCTCAGTCCGTGACGGTGCGGCACGGCCCGATCTGGTCGTCGGTGCAGATGGTCAGCCGAACATGCTTCGCGGTGCCGGCGACCTTCGCCTGGCAGAACATCGGGTCGTTGCCCGAGCCGTGCTCGCGCCCGGGTACGAAGATCACCCGGCTCCGTCTCGGCCCGAGATCGAACCCCGGGGCGGAGGCGAAGACCTGCCCGAAGACTCCGATCATCTCGATCGAATCGACCCGCACCGGCTTGCTCCCGACGTTGACCAGGATGCACCCTGCCTTGTTCTGGAACTCGACGAGCAGGCCCGCCGTCGACACAACTGCCGCTCGCGCGGTGCCGGCGGCCAGGATCACGGCCAACGCCAGTGCCGTCACGCTCGCTTTCGCCATCGCCCTCTCCTCGGATTGGCGCGGACCCTCGCGTCCGCGCTCTCGAGGAAGAGGGCGTGAGGCGGCACCTCACGCCGTGAGGCGGTCCGGCGCCGCGGCTGCTCGGCTACCGCTTCCTGTCGCGCGCCGGGCGCCTGCGGGCGCTGGCCGCCGGCCTCCGCGTGATGGCGCTGCGGCGGGTCGGGTGGCCGGAGTCGTCGAGCGCGAGGCCACGGAGGTCGAGCGGCGCCGCCGTCCGCGCGGTAGACGTCGCCGACGATCGTGCCGTCCGCCTCGTCGATGCGGATCGCCCAGCGCTCGCCGCCGACGTCCTTGTCGATGAGCCGCGCGGTGCGCTCGGGATCACCTGGACGCCGCGCTGCGCGTGCGCCGCGCCGGCGAGCGACGTCGCCGCGAGCAGCGCGATCCAGCCGAGATGGCGAGCCGCGAGGCCGAGCGAGCAGGAAGCGGCAGCACCGACCGCACCGCCTGCCTGCCTGACGTCTCAGGTCGCGACGAGGTCCAGCCGGCCCCGGCGAGGCGCCGATCTGGCCCGAGGGCATGTTCCCGGCGGCTTCCCGCCCGAAGGCCACGAAGTCCGAGTCCGAGTCGTCGACGCGCACGCCGGCTCGGCGCCGGCGACGCGTTTCGAATCCGGCTCGATGATGCGAGAGCGAGCTGGATCGCATCGCGGGGTCGGCACTCGCGGCGGTCGGGCGCGGTGCCGTAGAGCGAGCTCGCCCACGGCTAGCGGCCCTGCTCGAGCACCGCCAGCAGCCGCGCGAGCGTCCGGTTGAGCGGCGTCGCGACCCCCGCACGCTCGCCCGCGCGCATCACCGCGCCGTTCAGCGCGTCCCACTCGAGGCGCTTGCCGCGCTCGATGTCCTGCAGCATCGAGGTGCGGAAGTCGGGCAGCACGCGGCGGCTGTGCTCGAGCGACGCGTCGATGCGCGCCGGCACGTCGATGCCGAGCCCGTGTGCGACGTCGAAGGCCTCCTGCATGGTGTCGCGGATCAGACCCTCGCCCGGCCCGCCGTCGAGCGCCTCGCTCACCGTACGCCGCGTGAGCGCGGTGACGGCGTTGAACGCGGCGTTCCAGGCGAGCTTGTCCCACACGACCCGCAGGATGCTCGACGAGATGCGGTGCTCGATGCCGGCCTGCGCGAGCCAGGCGGCGAGCCGCGTCGCGCGCTCGGAGCGCGTCCCGTCCGGCTCGCCGAACACGATCTGCGCCGCGCCGGAGTAGCGGATCACGCCCGGCGCCTCGATCTCGGAGCCGATGTAGGTCACGGCCTGCATGAGCGGCGGCAGGCCGGCGACGCGCGCGATGACCTCCTCGTTCTCGGGCCCGTTCTGCAGCGACAGCACGATCGTGTCGGGCCCGGCGCACGGCGCGAGCAGGCGCGCCGCGGCCTCGGTGTCGTACGACTTGACGGTGACCAGCACGAGCTCGGCGATCCCGCTGTCACGCGGGTCCTCGTGCACCGTAACCTTCGCGGTGCGCTCGCTGCCGTCGGGGTAGCGGACGCGCAGGCCGTGCGCGCGGATCGCGTCCGCGTGCGCGCCGCGCGCGACCACCGCGACCCGGTGCCCGCCGCCCGCGAGCGCGCCCGCGTAGTAGCCGCCGACGCCGCCCGCGCCGACCACGAGTGCGCGAGCCGAGCTGCTCACCGCGGACCCTAGAACTGCACCCGCGGCACGCCCTGCGCCGACTCCGGCGCCTCGAAGTACTCCGCCGCCCGGAAGCCGAGGCAGCCCGCGAACAGCGCGGTCGGGATCTGCTTGATCGACGTGTTGTAGGTGCGCACCGCCTCGTTGTAGCGCCGGCGCTCGGTCGAGATCCGGTTCTCGGTGCCGGCGAGCTCGTCCGAGAGGCGCGCGAACTGCGTGTTCGCCTTCAGGTCGGGATAGGCTTCCGCGAGCGCGAGCAGGCGCCCGAGCGCGCCCGAGAGCTGGTTCGACGCCTCGATCTGCTCCTCGCGCGAGCCCGCGCCGATCAGGCGCGCGCGCGCGTCGGCGACCGCGGTGAAGATCTCCTGCTCGTGCTTCGCGTAGCCCTTGGTCACCTCGACCAGGTTCGGGATCAGGTCGTTGCGCCGCTGGAGCTGGTTCTCGACCTGCGACCACTGCGCGTCGATCGCCTCGCGCTGCTGCACGAGGGTGTTGTACGACCCGCAGCCGCCCGCGAGCAGCGCGAGCACCGGAAGCCAACCGAGCAGACGTCTCGTCATCACCATTTCCCTCCGGCTCCGCCGCCGCCGAAGCCGCCGCCGCCGAAGCCGCCAAAGCCGCCGCCGCCCCCGCCGAACCCGCCGCCGAAGCCGCCGCGTCCCCCCATACCACCACCGAAGACGATCGGCGCGGCCCAGCCG
>JBFMAS010000384.1:0-2885 GCA_040755575.1 Thermodesulfobacteriota bacterium | reverse complement strand
GGCGACGAGGACGCCCTCGTCGCGCTGGAGGAGATCGGCCCCGCGCCCTACGGCGACGCCGCCGAGCTGCTGCGCGCCGAGCGGCTCACCGGCCGCTACGGCGGCCTGTTCCACCGCCCGCCGAATCGCTGGCGCATCGTGCTGCGCGGCCTCTGGCGCGGCGACGCCACGCCCTGGGAGATCCATCGCATCATCCGCGCCAACCGCGTCTCGCTCGAAGCGATGCACGCCGAGCTGCTCGGCCTCGACCTGAGAACCTCCGTGCCGCGCGTCTCCGTCCCCGTCTGCATGCTGCTCGGCCGCCACGACCGCCACGCCGACGCGAAGCTCGCCGAGGAGTACTTCCTCCAGCTCGCCGCGCCGAAGAAGACGCTCGTCTGGTTCGAAGAGTCGGCCCACAACCTCCCGTTCGAGGAGCCGGAGCGGTTCAACGCGGAGGTGCGGAGCTGTCTCCGCGCGGCTTCGCGCCGAGGCTCGCGCGAGCGATCTCGGCGAACGCGAGCGCGTCCTCGAGGCTGGAGGTGATCACGGCTTCGACGATCCGGAGGTCGAGCTCGTGGTAGCGGTGCACCGCGAGGTTGCGAAACCCGACCATCCGCTGGAGGCGCGCACCGAGCTCCGACTCGAGGACTCCCTCCCGCACCAGGATCGCGAACGATTCTCGGCTCTCGTTCGGGATGCCGAGCTTTCGCTTCCGGATCACCATGTTCGCGAGATCGATCGTCGTCTCGCAGGCGCGGATCACGTTCAACACCGCTGCGTCTTGCGCCGTGAAGCTCGTCGCGAACGTCGCTCCCGCGCTCGCGAGCTCCTGGCGCGCACGCGCAACACAGCGCTGAAGCGACGCGATCTTCCGAGCAGCCACCTCCGTCATCGCGCGTAGCCGACGCCGGTCCGGCCGAAGTCGTCGAGAAGGTCGCGGATCTCCTCCCGGTGCCGCGCGTACCGGCTCATTGCGGAGGCTTCCCAATCGAGGACTGCGTCGGCGTCGGCGGCGAACACGGTCCGCCCCTCGCCGAGGACCTCCGCGCGCAGCGTGTCGCCCGCTCGGCGCAGGTCGACGACGTCGACGTCGCGGCCGACGCGGGCAGCGATCGCCGCCATCAGCCCGAGCGGATCGTCGATCCGTCGCTTCGCCGGGAGCAGGACCGCGACGTCGACGTCGCTGCTGGGCCAGTCGTCGCCGCGGGCGATGCTCCCGTACACGTAGACCGCGACGGCGTCGGGGAGAATCCCGAGCACGCTCTCGCGTACGGCGTCGAAGATCCGTTCTCGCTCGGCCTCGGTCACGCGCTCGCCCCGTCTCGTGCGCAGGGTGTCTCATGCGCCGCGCGCGAGCCAGCGCTCACCACGTGTCCACGCACGGCCGCTTCTTCCCCGTGCGCGGCGGCGGCGCGGGCGCCGAGACCAGCGCGCGCGTGATCCAGCGCCGCGAGTCGGCGGGGTCGATCACGTCGTCGATCTCGAAGGTCGACGCCGTGCTCACCGCCTTCCCGTGCTCGTACATGCGCTTCACCATCTGGTCGAACAGCGCCTTGCGCTTCTCGGGGTCGGTCTCGGCGGCGAGCTCCTTGCGGTAGCCGAGCTTGACCGCGCCCTCGAGGCCCATGCCGCCGAACTCGCCGGTCGGCCACGCCACCGTGAAGATCGGCGCCTTGAAGCTGCCGCCCGCCATCGCCTGCGCGCCGAGGCCGTAGCCCTTGCGCAGCACGATCGTCACGAACGGCACGCTGAGCGACGCGCCGATCACGAACAGGCGCGAGGCGTGGCGCACGAGCGCGGTCTTCTCGACCTCCGGGCCGACCATGATGCCCGGCGTGTCGCACAGGAACACGACCGGGACGTCGAAGGCGTCGCAGAGCTGGAGGAAGCGCGCGGCCTTGTCGGCGGCCTCGCTGTCGATCGCCCCGGCGAGGTGCGCGGGGTTGTTGGCGACGATGCCGACCGGCCGCCCCTCGATGCGCGCGAGCGCGGTCACCATGCCGTGCCCGAAGCCGCGCCGCAGCTCGAGCACGCTGCCGGAGTCGGCGAGCGTCGCGATCACCTGGCGCACGTCGTAGATGCGCAGGCGGTTCTCGGGGATCGCGCGCCGTAACAAGCGCTGGTCCGCGCACTCCCAGCGCGCGATCGCGCCCTGGAAATACGAGAGGTACTGCTTCGCGACGCGCGCCGCCTCGCGCTCGTCCGCGACGCGCACGTCCACCACGCCGTTGCGGAACTGCACGTCGAGCGGGCCGACCTCGGTCGGGCGGAAGATGCCGAGCCCGCCGCCTTCGATCATCGCCGGGCCGCCCATGCCGATGTTCGAGCCCTGCGTCGCGATCACGACGTCGCAGCAGCCGAGGATCGCGGCGTTGCCGGCGAAGCAGAAGCCGCTCGTGATGCCGACCAGGGGCACGAGCCCCGAGAGCTGGCCCCAGTACTGGAAGGCGAGGCAGTCGAGGCCGGCGCCGCCGATGCCGTCGGTGTCGCCGGGGCGCCCGCCGCCGCCTTCGGCGAAGAACACGACCGGCAGCCGCAGGCGCTCCGCGAGCTCGAACAGGCGGTCCTTCTTGCGGTGGTTCTGCCCGCCCTGCGTGCCGGCGAGCACGGTGTAGTCGTACGACATCACGATGCAGCGCGACTTGTCGGGCGGGAACTGGTCGCCGTTCACGCTGCCGATGCCGGCGACCAGGCCGTCGGCCGGCGTGTTGCGGACGAGGTCGTCCATGCTGCGGCGGCGGCGCTGCGCCGCGACCACGAGCGGCGCGTACTCGATGTAGGAGCCGGGGTCGAGCAGCTCGTTCACGTTCTCGCGGGCAGTGCGCTGGCCGGTCTTGCGGCGCCGCGCGACCGCGTCGGGCCGGCGCTCGTCCGCCGTGAGCGCGTGGCGCTCCAGCACCTCC
>JBFMAS010000383.1:0-6269 GCA_040755575.1 Thermodesulfobacteriota bacterium | reverse complement strand
AGGTCGAGGACGAGGATGCCGTCGAACGGGCGGGGAGCGGAGGCCTGCACGCGGCGGAGTGTCGCGGCGGCGGCCGCCGGCGTCCAATCGGTCGCCGCCCGCGCCCAGCGAGCGTCGCGCGCGACGGACGGCCCGCTCAGCGCGGCGCGCACATGGCGACGCCGTCCGTCCGCCAGCCGTTCGCGGCCATCGCCTGGTAGACGCTGAAGCTCGTCGTGTAGCGGAGCTGCAGCGAGCCCGCGCGGCGGATCGACGTCCGGTAGACCGGGTCGAAGCCGCTCGCGCAGCCGCCGTCCTCGGGCGGGTAGAGGTAGAACGCGACGCTGCTTTCGCCGCGCGGCGCGGGCGAGCCGCCGCGCGCGGTGCTCGGCACGCTGCGGAAGCCGAGCAGGCTCGAGAGCGGGATGCCGTTCTGCGGAGCCGCCCGCACGACGGCACGCGGCCCCGGGATCGAGGTCGCGGGACGGCGCCACGCCTGGAAGCCGTAGCCCGTCCGCCGCCAGCCCGCCGGGCCGAGCGCAGCCTCGACGGCGGCCGCTTCCTCGGCCGTCGCGGCGAGCAGGTAGCGGTCCTCGTCGGGGTGGTAGAGCTCGACGACGTCGACCAGGTCGCGTCCCGCCGGGTGCTGCGCGTCCGCGCGCTCGCCCTGGCCGCGGATCCACTCGCTCACCAGGGAGACGGCGCTCAGGTCGACGACGTGCGGCCCGAGCGGCGGCATGCGGGGCAGGTCGGGCGCACCGGCGAGCATCAGCAGGAGGGCGCTCGCGCCCGGATCGCCGGGCTCGATCAGCGTCCCGCGGCCGCGCCTCGACGCGAGGCCGATCGCGCTCTCGGTCTCGCGGTGCTCGAGGCTGAAGCCGAGCATGGTCGCGAGCCCGCCCTCGGCGGAGTGGCAGTGGGCGCAGTTCGCGTGCAGGTAGCCGCGCGCGGCCCCGTCGAGCCAGTCGGCGCCGGCGACGGTCGGCGGCGCCGCCTCGTGCGGCGTCGCGAGCACGCCCGCGGCCTCGAGCGTCCGCACCCTCTCCGTGCCGAGCTGCATCGGCTCGAAGCCGATCACGACGTCGGCTTGCCGCGCGTGGCACGCGCGGCACTGCGCACCGCCGGGGATCTCGTAGGTGAAGCTCGGGGGCACCGCGCCGCGCACGCCCGCGACCGGCACGTCGACCGGCCGCCCGTCGCTCAGCGTCGCCTCCGTCTGCTCGTCGTTCCACACGTACGTGCCGAAGCGCCATCCCTCCGGACCCTTCTGCAGGACGCGCGTCTCGATCTCGCGCCGCGTGCCGTCGTGACGTGTGTAGCCGAAATGCTTGACGACCAGCGTGCCGACCGGGAACGTCCAGCGCTCGGGATCCGCGGTGTCGATCGCGCTCCCGGGCGGCAGGACGAGGAAGCGCCGCTTGTCGGCGCCGTCGCTCCACAGCGCGAACTGCGGCGTGAACCGGACGGCGCGCGGCAGCGGCGTCAGCGCGGGGAACGCCGGGAAGAAGCCCGTGTCCGACAGGAACTTCGGCATCGGGTCCGTCGGGTGGTCGACGAGCGGCGGGCCGCCGACCGGCGGCTCGGGCGGCGGCGCCACGTTCGGTCCCGTCAAGCGATGGATCTCGACGTGGCCCAGGTCGTTGCCGAGCAGGTACACGAACCCGTCGGGGCCCTTGACGAGCCCGGGGATCAGGCCGTCGTAGTGCAGCAGGTGGCGGTCGGCGAGGACGCGGCCGTCCTCGCTCAGCAGCGCGCCGCGCACCCAGCCCTGCACGAAGTCGCTGTAGAGCAGCACGTCGTCGAGGTAGCCGTCGTAGCGCCCGCCCGAGTAGACGGGCCCCACGACCAGCGCCGTCACGTAGACCGTGCCCGGCGGGCCCGGGGTCGCGTCGGGGTCCTCGTCGACGAACGCGTCGTCCTTGCGATAGCCGTGGATCGGGTCGACGAGGTCCGCGCACTCGGCGGCGCTGGCGGCGAACGCCCAGCACGGTCCCTGGTAGAGCGGCCAGCCGAAGTTCGGCGGCGTCGCGGCGGGCGAGGTGGCGCCGGAGACGACGTTGACCTCCTCCCAGCTCGAGCCGTCGTCCGCGCCGACGTCGCCGATCACCAGCGTGTCGCCGAAGAACGTGCTGGTGAACGGGTTGCGCACGCCGCGCGCGACGATCACCGGGCCCTGGGCGCCGGTCGGGTCGACGCGCAGCACCTTTCCCCAGGAGCTCTGCAGCGACTGCGCCTGGTTGTCCTCGAGGTCTTCGCCGCCGATGCCGCCGTCGCCGAGGAGCACGTAGAGCTTGCCGTCGGGGCCGAACAGCGGGTTGCCGCCGTCGTGGTTGTGCAGGTGGACCGGGTCGCTCGCGATCTGCGGCTTCGGCACGTCGAGCACCAGGAAGCGCGAGTCCCAGATGCCCGCGAGGTTCGCCGGGTCCCACGTCAAGCGCCAGATCTGCACGCCGCCCCGCGGCTCGGCGTTCAGGTGCACGTAGAACCAGCGGTTCGCCGCGAAGCCCGGGTCGAAGGCCAGCCCGAGCGCCCCCTCGTTGTCGTGGAACTCGCCCGAGCGCTGGAACTGCGCGAGGCTGTTCGCGGACGGCACCGCGAACGCGCCGCGCAGCGAGAAGTCGCTGCCGAGCCACGCGACCGTCCCGGTGCTGAGCAGCAGCAGCGACTCGCCCGAGCGGTCGGGGAAGAACTCGAGGTCGGACGGCGCGATGCCGGGCGGCGGCTGCGGCGTGCCGGTGCTGAGGTCGGGGAAAGCGTCGAACTCGAAGCGCCGCACGAGCTCGAGGCGCATCTCGGCGCCCTCGGGAGGGGAGAGGAAGCTCAGCGAGCCGGCCGCGGCGTCGCCGGCGGCGAGCGAGGACAGCGAGAGAACGACGAGGATCGCCCGCGCGAAGGGCCGAACGGGACCGCGCACGTCGGCTCGCCTAGCAGACGTCTCCTCGCCCCGCAGCCGGGAGGCGACACGATGCGCGTGAGGACGGACCGGCAAGGGATCCCTCGCGTGGCAACGTCGCAAAGGACGTACGGCGGCGACGAACTCTTACCCCCGAGTCGGCGGGACGCGTGCCGCCGCACTGGGCGAGTTTGACAAGCGCGCCACGGGACGCGATCACGCCCGGCGGGGACGAGATGCCGCGGGCGCAACGGATTCCAGTCTTGACGTACCACTCCCACCGCATCCTCGGGGAGTCGTACGACACCAACGACCATCACGCGCTGCACGAGGACCTGCGGCTGATCCACCGCGAGGGCTTCCGCATCGTGCCGCTCGGCTGGGTCGCCGAGTGGGCCGTCGGCCGGCGCGGCCGCCGCGGGCTCGAGCGTGCCGTGGCGCTCACCTTCGACGACGGAGCCGACTTCGACTTCCACGACATCGTCCACCTGACGTACGGCGCGCAGCGGAGCTTCTTCAACATCCTGCGCGACTTCCAGGCCGAGGTGGGCGTCGCGCGCCAGCCGCACCTGCACGCGTCGGCGTTCGTCATCGCCTCGCCGACGGTGCGCCACGAGCTCGACACCCGGTCGATGGACGGCCGCGGCTGGATGTCGGACGGCTGGTGGGCCGCCGCGGACCGCTCCGGTCTGATGGCGATCCACAACCACAGCTGGGACCACAACCACCCGATCGCGAGCACCGTGTGCCAGGAGCAGCAGCGCAAGGGCTCGTTCGAGTGGATCGCGACGGAGCGCGAGTGCCGGCGCGAGGTCGAGGACGCCGCCTGGTTCATCTTCGGCAGGACGTACCCCGCGTGGCCGGCGCTGTTCGCGTATCCGGGAGGACGCTCGAGCGACTACCTGCGCGAGGTCTACTTCCCGCGCTCGGTCGAGCGCCACCGGACGCTCGCCGCCTTCGGCGGCAGCGGCGGCTACGTGACGAGGAGCTCGCCGCGCTGGAACCTGCCGCGCTTCGTCTGCGGCGCGGAATGGGGCTCACCCGAGGGCCTGCAAGCGATCCTGCGCGAGGCCGCGTAGCCGAGCAGCGTCAGAACGGCCCGATCGCGTGTGCTTGCTGGACGAGCTCGTGGCGTCGCGCCGGCGCGAGCGCGCCGTTCGGGCGCACGAGCAGGTAGGGCACGCCGGTCTCCTCGAAGCCCGCGGCGAGGTCGACCTCCTTCGCCCGGTCGTCGCCGCAGTGGCCGAAGAACGCCTCGAGACCGGCCTCGAAGCGGGCGAAGCAGAACAGCAGCGTCTGGCGCAGCAGCCCGCCGGCCTCGTTGACCAGCCGGAGCTCGCGCGGATCCATGGCGCGCAGGACGCGGCCGTCCGTGCAGCCGCCGCCGACGAGCCCGATCGTCCCCTGCGTCCAGAGATGGAGGTACGACGCGACCGCGAAGGTGCTCTCGTCGCGGCGGTGGAAGGCGACGATGTGGTGTCCGAAGGTCGGCAGCGGATCGCCGAACTTCCGATGGAAGAGCGCGCCCGCGAAGAACTCGCCATCCTCGACCAGGGACACCCGGATGAACGGCGCGAGCCGCTCGTCGATCGACCACGCCACGATGCAGACCTCCGATCGAATGGAACGCCCGTCGGTACGGTTGCGTTCGCATACGACAACGGAGCGTACCAGGCGAGCGCGCACGCCTGCGCGCTGCGCAATCCGTCTTGCTCCCGGCGCGAGGCTCGTGGTTCACTTTCGCGGACCGGGTCGCAGCGTCTTCGCGGCCTCAGCGAGCGCAGGAGCGTCCCATGAGCGAGTCGGCGACCATTCCCTCGAGCCCGGTGCGGCGCACGGCGCGCATGCTGCTGGCCGGCGCTGCGACGCTCGCGAGCATCCTCGCGGCCGGCGCCGCGCGCG
The DNA here is from genome assembly GCA_040755575.1 of Thermodesulfobacteriota bacterium. GTDB lineage: Bacteria > Desulfobacterota > Binatia > UBA12015 > UBA12015 > DATCMB01. The sequence goes on along the minus strand of JBFMAS010000383.1, from coordinate 1,495 downwards.
CCGACGTCAACCATCCGTTCGCGTCGCATCCCTTCGCGTACGCCGCGGGCGCGATCCGTCCGAGCCACGTGTCGCAGGCGCAGCTCGACCAGGCCGTGCGCGACTTCTACGACGCCTGGAAGGCCGAGTACCTGGTGCAGACCTGCGGGGCGGGGCGCTGGGTGGTGCGCGCCAATGCCGGCGGCGGCAACCTCACCGTCTCGGAGGCGCACGGCTACGGCATGATGCTGGTCGCGCTCATGGCCGGGCACGATCCGCAGGCGCAGGAGATCTTCGACGGCATGTTCGCCTACTTCCGCGACCATCCGTCGGCGATCACGCCGAGCCTGATGGCGTGGAACCAGAACACCTCGTGCAGCAGCGTCGGCGGCGTCAACACGGCGTCCGACGGCGACCTCGACATCGCTTACGCGCTGCTGCTGGCGGACAAGCAGTGGGGGAGCTGCGGCGCGGTCGACTACCTCGCCGAGGCGCAGGACGTGATCGCCGGCATCGAGAGCGGCGACCTCGACCAGTCGGGGCAGTACGTCAAGCTCGGCGACTGGGCGATGCCGTCGAACCCCTGGCACTACGACGCGACGCGCTCGTCGGACTTCATGCCGGACCACTACCGGAGCTTCCTCGCCGCGACGAGCGACCCGGTGTGGACGAGCGTGCTGAACCGCACCTACCAGATCGTCTCGGCGCTCCAGGCGACGTACAGCCCCGCGACCGGCCTGCTGCCGGACTTCGTCAAGGACCCGCTCGGCACGCCCGATCCCGCGCCGCCGGGCTTCCTCGAGGACTCGAACGACGGCGCCTACGACTACAACGCGTGTCGCGACCCGCTGCGCCTCGGCACCGACTTCCTGGTCTCCGGCGAAGCGCGCGCGAAGACGGCGCTCGACGAGATCAACGCGTGGATCCGCAGCGCGACCGGCGGCAGCCCGGGCGCGATCCGCAGCGGCTACCAGCTCGACGGCACGCCGAGCCCGAACACCAACTATTTGTCGATGGCGTTCGTGGCGCCGCTCGGCGTCGGCGCGATGGTCGACACGGCTAACCAGGCGTGGCTGAACGCCATCTGGGACCTGGTCGTCGCGACGCCGATCGGCGCCGAGCACTACTACGAGAACACGCTCAAGCTGCTGTCGATGGTCGTCATGTCGGGCAACTGGTGGCCGCCGCAGGCGGTCGCGGGCGGCTGCTCGCCCGGCGGCACGGCGCTCTGCACCGCGGGCGGGACGCTGCAGGGCGTGCGCATCAACCTCGGCCGCCTCGGCGGCAAGCCGAACGACGAGACGCTGCAGATGAAGGGGCGGCTGTTCTTCCCGCAGGGCATCCCGGCCGTGCCGCTCACCGGCGGCGCGCAGATCCGCATCGAGGACGTCGGCGCCGACAGTACGGCGCTCTTCGACCTCACCGACGCGGCGAGCGACCCGGTGCCGGCGGCCTCGGCGGGCGCCTGCCTCGCGACCCGCGACGGCTGGAAGGTGACCGCGGCCAGCACGCAGTA
>JBFMAS010000382.1:0-3984 GCA_040755575.1 Thermodesulfobacteriota bacterium | reverse complement strand
GGCGCCGTCGGGATGGGCGCCCGAGCGCCGCGCCGGCGATCCGGCCGCCGGCCTCCCGGCCGAGCACGCGACGCGGGTCAGCGGCGCACGCGTGGCGGCACCGCGCCCGATGTCGGACGAGGCGCTGCTCGCGGCGCTGCGCCGCGCCGAGCGCCGTGGGACGATCGAGCTCGGCGAGCCCGGCGAGGCGCGCGGCCTCGCCGCCTTCCCGCCGCCCGGCACCGATCCGCCGAAGCCGGGCATCGTCGTCCCGGACGACTTCGAGCTGCCGCCGGGCTACGTGCGCCACCACCAGACGACCGACGACGGCCGCCAGCTGCCGCCGGTGCTCATGTTCCATCCCGACACCGCACCGCTCGACGCGAACGGCGAGCCGATCGCCATCGTGCCGCCCGAGCTCGCTCCGCCGGGCCTGCCGATCGAGATCCTCGACGTGCCCGAGCCGCAGGTCGAGCTGCTCGAGCCGCCCGGCGGCCGACGCGTGCAGCAGCCGCCCGCGCCGTGACGCCGCCGCTCGCGCGCGGCGCCGCAGCGGTGCTCGACGCGCGCCCTCGCCTCGCGGCCGCCGTCGCGATCGCCGCGACGGCGCTCGCGCTCGCACGCTGGTCGCACGTCGACCGCCCGGGCTTCGTCCTCGGCTGGGTCGCCCTCGCGCCGTGGCTGCTCGTCCTCGACCGCGTGCAGTCGCTCCGCACGGCGCTCCTCGCCGGCTGGGCCATGAGCGTCGCGTTCGTCCTCGCCGTGTTCGGCTGGTTCGCCGTCGCGATCCACGGCTACACGGGTCTGCCGGTGGCGCTCGCCTACGCGCTGCTCGCCGTCGGCGCGCCGCTCCTCGAGCCGCAGTTCCTCGCGCTCGCCGCGGTACGCCACCTCGCTCGCCCCGGCGAGCACGATCCTTCCGGCTTCTTCCTGCGCGCGGCTGCCGCGGCCGGCGCGTACGTCGGCGCCGAATGGGCCTGGCCCAAGCTCCTCGGCGACACCATCGGCTACGGCTTCTTCGCGGCGCCGCTGCTGGTACAGGCGGCGGACGCGGTCGGCGCGCCCGGCCTGACCTTCGTCCTGCTGCTCGGCAACGAGTGCCTGCTCCGGGCGGGCCGCGACGTCCTCGTGCGGCGACGGGCCCGGCACGCACTCGCGCCGCTCGCCTGCGTCGCGCTGCTCCTGGGCGCGCTGCTCGTCTACGGCACGGTCCGGCTGCGCCAGCTCGCGCGACGAGACGCGCAGCCGGTCGCGGTGGCAGCGATCCAGGCGGGCTACGGGCAGTACGCCCGGCTCGCGGAAGAGCTCGGCACGCTGGGCGCCGTGCGCACGGTGCTGGACGCGCACTTCGCGCTGTCGCGCGACGCGCTCGCCCGCGCTCCGCTCGCGCTCCTGGTCTGGCCGGAGACGGTCTATCCTACGACGTTCGGTGCGCCGAAGAGCGCGGACGGCGCGGCCCTCGACCGCGAGATCGCGACGTTCGTCGCCCTGAGCGACGTACCGCTCGTGTTCGGCGCGTACGACGCCGACGGCGGCGAGGAGTTCAACGCGGCGCTCCTGCTCGAGCGCGACGCCGGCGGCCTCGCGAGCTTCGACGCGTACCGCAAGGCGCGCCTGTTCCCGCTCACCGAGCGCGTGCCGGAGCTGCTCGACGCGGCCTGGGTCCGCCGCCTGCTGCCCTGGCTCGGCACCTGGCGGCCGGGCGAGAGCGCGAGCGTCCTGCAGCTCGGCACGGCGCGCGGCCGGCCGCTCCGGATCGCTCCGCTGATCTGCTACGACGCCGTCGATCCGCAGCTCGCGCGGGCGGCCGTGCTGGCCGGCGCCGAGCTGCTCGTGACGATCTCGAACGACGCCTGGTTCGCGTCGGGCGACGGGCCACGCCAGCACTTCGTCGTGTCCGCCTTCCGCGGCATCGAGACCCGGACGCCGCAGGTCCGGGCGACCACGACCGGCATCTCGGCGGTGCTCGACGCGACGGGCCGGACGGTCGCCGTGGCCGACGTGGGCGAGCGGGCGGCGCTGGTCGCGAGCGTCGCGCCGCGGAGCGGAGGCAGCACCCTGCAGCTCCTCTGGGGCGACTGGTTCGGGGCGGCGGGTCTCGGCCTCGCGGCCTGCCTGCTGCCGCTCGCGCGACGGCGCGCAGCATCGCCCTCCCGACCGCGGCGAGGCGGGCGCAGCGAACCGCGCTTGCCCAGCCACCGCGGTCGGTGATAGGCGCCGCCGTCAAACACGATCCGCCGCTCGGACGAGCGGCCCAAGGAGGGGCACATGAGTCGGAGTCTCCGGGGTCCTACGCTTCTCGCTTCCTTCGCCCTCGCCGCCGCAATCGTCGCCAGCAGCTCCGACGCGATTGCCACCACCCTCACGCAGAACACCTCGTGGACGATCGACCGGGCGGGCACCTCGAGCCGCTACCGCGTCGTCGCCTACGGCGACTCGATCTACGCCGGGTACTACGGCTCGATCTCGCGCGTCGCGAAGCGCGCCGCCCCGTGGGTCGACGGCGAGTACCTGTCGCAGAGGTGGAACGCCGACATCGAGGTGATCCGCCGCACGAAGTCCGGTGCGGTCGCGTCCGACATCTACAACAACAAGATCGTCAACGAGCGGTCGTACATGCAGACGTCGAACACGCGCGTCGTCACCTTCGAGATGTGCGGCAACGACGCGCTGCAGGCGCGCAGCAACTTCGCGGGACAGAGCGGCACGTGCAACTACGGGCCGCTCAACACCGCGCTCGCCAACTGCACGACCTACACCGACCTCGCCATGCAGCGGATCAACCAGTACGCGACCAGCGCGACGCTGAAGGTGGTGTCGAACCTGTACTACCCGGGCTATGCGGCGGACAACGCGCTCGCGAACTGCACGGACTCGTCGACGGGCCAGCGGCCGAACAAGCAGCAGGTCTTCCTGCCGTACCTCGTCCGCATGAACTGGCGCGCGTGCAACTTCGCCGCGCAGCGCGGCTTCCAGTGCGCGGACAGCTTCGCGCAGTACATGGGCGCCGACTACGACTCGAACGGCGACGGCCAGATCGACTCGGACGCGCTGCGCTACGTGCAGGGTGAGTCCGAGGCGGCATACGTGACGCGCATCACCAGCACGCTGCGCTCGACGATCCGCGACTCGAACACGCACTTCGTCGACTCGAGCACGAGCTACGACTACATCCAGTCCGACAACACGCATCCGACCTACACCGGCTCGACGGTGTACGTCGGCCTGTTCGGCGGCACGGGCTCCGGCTCGGGCGCGCCGGACTACAGCGGCAGCCAGATCGTCGGCGGCAAGAACCCGGTCTGGAACCGGCTCGGCCACGAGCGCATGGGCTGGGCGCTGTCGGTCTTCAATCCCGCCGCGCCCTGAGGCGCGCACGCACGGGCGGCCGGATCGCGCAGCTCGCGGTCCGGCCGCGCGTCACTCGGCGAAGCGCAGCGCGAGCAGCATCGGCACGCCGGCGTAGTAGGCGATGCGGGCGACCAGCTCCGCGAGCCGCCGCGCGCGCCGCGCGGCCGCGTCGCCGCCGAGCGCCGCGACGAGCGACGCCGCCTCGACGACTCCGCGCCAGGCGCTCGCATAGAGCACCAGGTAGATCGTCACGATCACCCAGTAGACGAGCACCGTTCGCATCCACGCCGCGGGCCCCTCGAGGTACCACTGCCCCCACGTCCCGCCGTACGCGATGTGCTGGTGGGCGTTGAGCAGCACGCCCGCCGGCAGCAGCGCGAACAGCGGGTACTTGACGGCGAGGTGGCGCCACGTCCAGCGTCCCGCTTCCGCCTTCGCGCGCGCCCAGGCGAAGATCGGGTGCCGCGCGGCGCCGCCGGCGGACGTCACCCCGGCTTCGGCGAGGGCGGTGAGGATCGGCGTCGGGTCACGCGCCGCGACGCCGAGCGGGAAGCGCGCGCCCGACACCAGGCGCAGCCGGAACCCCGGCTCGGGCAGCGGCAGCCGCCACGGCTCGACCGCCGCGATCGACGCGAGCGGGACGGCGAACGCCTG